>JASURT010000003.1 GCA_030446435.1 Candidatus Ozemibacter sp. | reverse complement strand
GGCCCGACAGGCCTTGTGAAGGTTTTCCAGCATTTCATCTGATTTGCCGTTTTGTTGTGACTGCTTGGCCATGAAAATATAGACGGCGCCAAGAGCTTTCTGGCAATCAAGTTCGTCAGGCTTCAAATCATGGGCTTTTTTAAGGTATTTTTCGGCTTGCGTTTCTTTTTTTTGTTTTAAAAGAGATTTGCCGGCAAGAAAATAGGCTTCCCAGTTTTCGGGGTCGATCTGAATGGCCTGTTTCAGCAGCGCATGAGCCTGATCGTAATGAAATAGGTTCAGGTGATCGCGGGCTTTTTTTACCAGAGCGGCAGCCTGCTCAGCCTGCCCGAAAACGGCACTGGCCCATAACAGGCAGACGAATAGCATTACTGAGGCTATATGAATTGACAATCTGTTTTTGTTCATAAATTTCTGGAAATTTTGGTTTGTGTCTAATACAATAAACTCTTTTTAGGCATTTAGTAAATAAAAAAATCCCGTTAAATAGCGCAAATTAAAACTTTTGGTGCACTCGGGACCACAAGATGCCGAATGTTTATGTACCAAGTTTCTCAAATATTCATTGACTTGCCGTGCAGCCTTGAATATAATACGTGTCTACTTTGGTCGACCTTAGCAAGGGAGTTTCTGTAAATGAAGAGTAAACATAGTGTAAAAGTCATTGTAGTATTGGCGGTATTTCTTTTTACTGTTCTGTATTCGCTACCATCTACAACGATGTGGGAAAACACCTTCGGTGTTTTAACCCCGGATGAACAGTCAGCTGTTCCTGAAAGGCTTCTCGAGTATTCTGCCACTGAAGATGGCAGTGCCGCCCTGGTAAAATTCCAGGTTGACAGAATGGCACCGGTTCTGACTGGTGTTAAAAATCCTGTTAAAGCAGAAGACGTTCTTAACAGTGTGGCAGACACAGCCCGCAAACTTCTTGTGAACAAAGGGCTTGAGGCAATGGTTATCAACCCTGACTATGAAAATGGCAATGCCAGCATCAGAGTTCCCGGTAAAAAACCTGAAGAACTCAAGACTATCGTTAATAACACAAGTCTTTACGCAAAAATGCCCCTTGCTTTGTCATCTATTTTCCCGAGATCCAAGATCACTCTCGGCCTTGACCTCAAGGGCGGCATCGACCTCGTTTATCAGGTTGACGTAAACTCGATTCAAGAAGGCGACAGCATTACCGATGCGGTTAAAAGATCTGTTGAAATCATTCGTAACCGTATCGATATGTTTGGTATTGCCGAACCCAGCATCAAAGCCCAGGAAGGCAACAGAATCAGAATTCAGCTTCCAGGCGTAAAAGATCCTGAAAGAGTTAAAAAGTTGATTCAGAATACTGCCATGTTGCAGTTTCATCTCGTAATCGATCAGGCAATCACAGCTGCTCAGCTCGAGCCGATCAATCCTGAAAACGAGATCGTTCTGATGAAACCCGCCAGCCCAAATCAGCAGGCAATGTGGTTCAAACTTCAGAAAAGAGCAGAAGTAACCGGTCGCGATCTTAAATTCGCCAAGGTTGCTTTTGATGATATGAGTGCTCCGATCGTTTATCTTGAATTCAACGCCGAAGGCGCGGCAAAATTTGCTCAGCTTACCGGTTCTCATATTGGCGAACAGCTTGCTATCGTTCTTGATAACAAAGTTCACAGTGCACCTGTTATTCAAACAAGAATCACTGGTGGTATGGCAACCATTACCGGCAGATTCAGCCTTGAAGAAGCACAGAATCTGGCGATCGTTCTTCGCGCCGGTGCTTTGCCTGCGAGTCTGATTGCTCTTGAAAGTCGCGTTGTTGGTCCGACCCTCGGTGCCGAATCAATCAAGGCCGGCTGGAGCGCAGGCGTCGTTGGCGCTGTTCTGGTTCTGATTTTCATGGCTTTCTTCTACAAACTCAGCGGAATCATCGCTGACTTCGCAGTTATATTGAATACTCTGATCATCTTCGCGGTTCTCGTTTTCTTCGGCGGAACCCTTACACTGCCTGGCATCGCCGGTTTGATTCTGACTGTTGGTATGGCGGTTGACGCCAACGTAATCATCTTCGAAAGAATCAAGGAAGAATTCAGATCGGGCAAGACGGTTAGAGCTTCTATCAACGCAGGCTTTGATCGCGCGCTCTCATGTATTATCGACTCAAACGTTACTACGCTTCTGACTGTGGCCATTCTTTACGCCTTTGGTTCCGGTCCGATCAGAGGTTTTGCCACTACTCTCGGAATTGGGCTTCTTGCAAACATCTTCACTGCAATCGTTTGCGTTAAGCTCGCCCTTGATTTGATTTACAGTGGTAACAAGGCCAAAACACTCAGCATATAAGGAACAGGGAAGGTAATAATATGAATTTACAGTTCATGAAACATAGATACACGTTTTTCGGAATCTCGATCGCATTGATCATCGTTTCGGTTCTTTTGCTCGCCATCAAAGGTTTGAACTATGGAATCGATTTTAAAGGCGGAAGCATTATTCATGTGCGTTTTGAATCTGAAATGAATGAAACCAAGATTCGTGACATTTTCAAAAGTATCGAAAAGAATCGCAGCCTTTATTTCACCTCTGATCAGCTTATCATTCAATCTGTAGCTTCTGGAATGGGTAAAGAATTTATCATCCAGTATCCTGCGGCTCCGGTTGACAGCCAGAAAAACTCTGAAATTCATGATTTCATTCTTTCAGATCTTAAGGCCGCAGCGCCTTATTCAGATGAAGCCCTTGAAGTTTCAAACGTTGGCCCGACGGTCGGCGAAGAAATGAAAAAGCAGGGTATTCAGGCTGCCATCATATCTGTAATCGGCATTCTGCTTTATCTGGCCTACCGCTTTGAATTTCAGTCAGCAACAGGCGCAATCGTCGCCATCGTTCATGACCTTATCATCACCCTCGGATTTTTGGCCATGATTGGTGTTGAGTTTGATATCACCGTTCTTGCAGGTATTCTTACTCTGCTTGGTTACTCGGTGAACGATTCGATCGTTATTCTCGACAGAATTCGTGAAAACCGCAAATTCGCCAAAGACAACAATTTTGCGAATCTCATCAACGATTCAATCAACCAGACTCTGGGTCGAACCCTTAACACTTCAATCACCACTCTGCTTGCGTTGTTCTCTCTTCTCTGGCTCGGTGGCATTTCAATCTGGGGCTTCGCGCTCACTCTTACCTTCGGCGTAATTATCGGAACCTATTCTTCGGTATTCGTCGCCAGCCCGGTTCTGCTTGAAATGACCGGTGAAAAGCTGGGTAGAGCAAAGTAAT
The DNA here is from genome assembly GCA_030446435.1 of Candidatus Ozemibacter sp. Classification (GTDB taxonomy): domain Bacteria; phylum Muiribacteriota; class Ozemobacteria; order Ozemobacterales; family Ozemobacteraceae; genus DYKG01. Next base: position 44,892 of record JASURT010000003.1, on the reverse strand, counting down.
CATTTAACTGTTTGAAAAGGCTGCCCGATAAATTCTCGGGCAGCTTTTTTTTATTAGAATAACAGGAGTTCGGTAATGAAAGCATTGGTGCAAAGAGTTTATTCGGCGGTCTTGAAGGTAGAGAATCAACTGATTTCAGAAATAAATGAAGGTCTGGTTTGTTATCTTGGTGTCGGAAAAGGCGATAGCGAGAAAGAGCTTAAATGGCTGGCGCGAAAAGTCGCGGGTTTACGAATTTTTCCCGATGAAAATGGCAAAATGAACCTTTCGGCAGTTGATACGGGTTCAGAAATATTGGTGGTATCGCAGTTCACGCTGTTCGGCGATATAAGAAACGGCTTCAGACCAAGTTTTATTGCAGCTGAAGAACCCGATATCGCTGAGAATATGTACGAAAGCTTCTGCGAAGAGCTTGAAGCTCATAAGGTCAAAAAGGTGGCCAGAGGCGTATTTGGTGCCGACATGAGAATCGAACAGGTCAATCAGGGACCGGTAACGATAATGATCGATTCGGCGGTAAGAAATCTTTGAGACTTAAAACAGTTTCATTTTAAGTTTGCGCAGATACCTGACCCTTTTGTTTTGACTGGCGTTTTCGCCTTTTTCGCTGATTTCATTCATGATTCTGGTTTCGATCTTTTCGAAAACGCCTTTATCGATCAATATCTGATAGAGTGGGGCGATTGAATTTTCGACCGATAACTGCAAAAGAAAATCGCGGTCGAATTCTTCAAGTCCCTTTTGCAATCGAACCATTTCAATAAAATCAAAATCTTTCTCGGGTATTTCGTCTAAATCAAGGGTTTTACCCGCATCCCGACGATAAAGAAAAAGAAAGGTAAGAATAAGAATCGCCGGTAACAAAAGGGCTAGAAAGATTTCAAGATCATAGGTTCCGCTTTTGAAGTAACGATTTACTGCCTTGATATTTTCCTGGGCAGACTGCAGAGTGACTTGTTCAGGATCGTCTACGGGCGGTTTTACATCGTATTTGTCAAAATAATTCCCGACTTTGTGCAGAGTTTCCTGACCCTGACCAGGTTTGTTTTCAGGCATTTTAAATTACCTTGAAACTCATGCTGGTAATCAGCTTTCTGATTTTTGCCGAAGGGTCTTTGCGCAGGCTCGGCAAATAGGGTTGAAGCATCTCTGGCTTTATTCTGCTGATAGAGCGAATAGCATTGAATCTAAGCATCTCATTCGAATTGTTCAAAAATGGATAGATGAAGTTGAGATAATTTTGATCGCCAACTTCGCCGATTGCCCACAGACCACTGGCCTGCATGTTTGGATTTCTGTCGTTCAGCATCTTCTGTAAAACCGGAAAAACATTTACGTTACCGATTTTCTTTATGCCTACGATGGCGTTCGCTCTTATACGATTGTTTGAATCTTCAAGAAACGGCAGAAGTATCTGAATGGCCTGCCGATCCCCCAGTGAAGAAATGGCTTCAATGGTATTGGCTCTGACTCTTGGGTCGGGGTCGTTGAAAAAGCTGATAAGATGTTTTATCAACGCACTGTCACCCATAACTCCAAGGGTTTTTACCACTGCGGCTCGAACAAGTTTCGATGGGTCTTTCATTGCAGCGAGCAATGCCTCTTTGCCCTTTGAGTCGATCTGAATGTTTTCAAGCAGTCTTGCCGCCTGAAGCCTGATCTGAGGGTCAAGCGAAGAAAGTTCTTCTATTATCGAATCGGAAAAATTACTGTCGATTTTTTGAATTACCTTTGCTGCAAGCTTTCTGACTTCTGGTTTGAGGTTGTTGTAGTTCGCTTTGTATCTTTTCTTGCTTATTTCAGCAATTTCTTTCAGAGCGAATTCTCTGATTTTGTCAGAGCTGCTGTTTATGAATCTGGCCAGATGAGGGGCAACTTTAGCAGAACCAAGAATCTCTTTCAGTTTTATAATTGAAAAATAGGCGACATCTTCATCAGGGTCACTCAGCCCTTCGATTAAATATGCCTGCGTCTGCGGATAATTTTGCATGCTCAGGCATTCAAGTGCTTTGTGTCTTACTTCTGGTGAAGGGTCTTTGGTTGCTGATTTCAATAGCTCGATCAATCCGTTGATCTTAAGCTCTGCTGCCAGGTCGAGAGCGGCGACCCTTACGGTTGCATCCGGGTCACGCAAGAACTGTTCGAGAGAAATCGATCGGTTCCTTGACAGTAGATTTCTTCTGAAAGCTGCTTTGTCTTCGTCGTCGAGAAAACTGATAAGCTTGAGAATGAGTCGCCAGAGACCCTCGTCGAGATTTCCCTGAGCTGCGGTAAGCAAAAGGGTGGCGAAAGAAGGGTCGCGGGTTACCAGTTCGTTTAAAATTGAAAATTGCTCGTCGAACGGCCAGTCCTTGATAATGTGATAAGCTTCGTGAAAATTGTTTTCGAAGAAATCACGCATAAAGGGCCTGATAATATTATGCCTGTTTTGCGCCAGCGCGTAAAACAGCCGGCGCATGGCTTTGCGTTTTTCATCAGAAAGATCATGCTCTTTTACCGCGGCGGTAATCTGCTTTTCCCACTGCTCGTAAAGCTTGGTTAAAACTGCCTTATTTGGTTCGCCGCTATCGTTGATTCTTCTATATGTGGTTTTTATCAGGTTGGTCAGGGCGGCGTGGGTGTTGTTGCGAATTTCAGGCAGCGGATCATTTAAAAGCTCTATTGCCTTATGAAAAACAAAAGGGTCAAGCTTTTTTATCAGCGGGGCGAGAATGCGTCCACGAAGACGGTTGTCATCTATCTGCATGGCAAAATCGAGAATGTCTTCCTTGGCAGCGGTAAATTTTGAAAAAATCAGATGATCGGCAAGCTGCATTACCCCTTCGTCAGGGTTTTGCTTAAAAGACTTGCGAAAATATGGAATAAGCTCGGCGGGCGAGTATTCTTCAAGAATCTCGATGATTTTGTCTTTTCTGGCTTTCGATGCCTGGTTGTAGAAATCAAGATAAAGCCCGATGAAATCAGGGCGGTGAAACTTGGTCAGGCTGTCGAAGTTGAAATCTTTTACCCGATAATCGGGGTGATTGAAGTTTTCTTTGAGTCTGGCAAAAAGGTCGAGGTCTTCCATTATGGTAACGATCTCGAAATACAGCGGGTCACTTTTATCGGCGGGAACATTTCTTAGAAGTGCCCCGAGGGCCTCCTGGCCGAAGCTTTCAGCGATGATATTGTGAATCATCTGTTTAATTGCCGGATCTTTGTCGGAAAGAAAGGGGACGAGGATATCGAGACTTTCCTGGGTTGCGATGGCCGACAAAGCCTGCACAGCCAGTTCCTTTTCCTGGAATTCACCAGATTTGAGGATGTTTTTCAATACCGGCAAAGATTCTTCAATCTGGCGCGAACCGGCAATGTCAATCAAAGGCAGCAAAAGCTCTTTGCTTATTTGATCAAAAGCCTGAATTGCCGCAAGAATCACTCGATCTGCATCTGGATCGGGGTGATCTTTCAGCTCTTTAAAAGCCTTCTCTCTGGTTTCAGGTTCAGTGGCTTCAAGTTCTTTTATGAGAATTTCAGGATCTCTGCTGTTGGTAAATGGCCAGATCATAATTTTATTTTGCATTGGGCGGTTTTGCTGTCAAAACCGACATTACTTCTTTTCTAACTCCTTCATCGGGGTCGAATCTAAGTGGTCTTATATAGGGGGCAAGGGTGTAAGCGGGCGCAAGTTTGGCCAGCGCTCTTACAACATTGCGGCGAACATCGGCTTCGGGGTCACGAATGACCTGAAGCAGAACGCCGAAGAATCTAGAGTCTTGCAGTTCGCCAAGAGCAAATGCTGCAGAAGCCCGCATCCATTTGTCGGGGTGGCGCAGCATTTCTATGATTGCATCGTAAATCTGGTAATAACCCAGTTTCCATAAGGTTATGATTGTGTTGGCGCGAACCCTGTTGTTGTCATCATGCAGGCAGGGCAATATTTCGTCTGCAAGAGAAATGTCACCAACTTCGGCCATTGCTTCGACCGCATTGGCTCTGACCCTGTCATCCTGGTCTTTAAGGAATGCAACAAGCATACCCGCAACCGAAGGGCCGCCGATTTTGCCCAGACCCATAATTACCACCGCCCTCACATGAGGGTCTGGATCCTGGATGGCAACAATCAGATGGGTTTTAAGTTCGACCGGTATATGGTCGCACAATACTTCGAGAATTTTTGCTGAAAGAACGCGGGTTCGCTGATCTGAGGCTGAGAGATCGCGGGTTATGTCTTCCATGAAGTTCGGGTCCATTTTAATCAATGAAGTGCCGATGGCGTATTTCGTTTCATCGGTCATTTTGTCGAACCCGATCATATATTTTCTGCGGGTTATGTAAGCGATAGCCTTATGCGCCGCCTGTTTCAATTCGGCAACGTTAGAGCTAAGCAGTCTGGTCAAAGCTCCGATGATTTTTGGATGGTCGCGGTCTTTGAGTCTTTCTATCGTCTGAAGAACGATGCTTGAATCCGTGTCTTTGAGAAAGTTCATCAAAAGCTCGGTTCCGGCGGCGTTTTGAAAGTGATCCATATCCAGAATTTTCAGGATGTTTTCGCGAACTGAGTAATCGGGATCTCTAAGTTTCGTTTCGAGAATGTTCAAAGCATTTTGAGAACCAGATTCACCGAGAATCCAGAGAATTCTTGAACGAAGCGCCGGGTCTTGATGATAAAGAACTTCAGTCACGAAACGCTGAAGTCTGGGGTCCATCATCAGGTTGATGGTTTCAGCCTGAATCTCTGATGGAACTTCCATGAAGTGCTCAAGAAGAAGCGTGTTAAGAGTCTCGATAATGTAGTTCTGGGTGGGGTCGGCGAGAATTTTTAAAGCTGTTCTGCCGGTATCGGTATTCTCGTAACAACAGGCATCTATAAGCAGTTTTTTGCGCTCGTTCGTTTCAAGGCCATTTAAAAAGCTTTTAAGGTAAGATTCATTGTATTTATAAATTTTTGAAAAATTGCGCAGAATTACATCCTGGTCGAATCTTCCCAGGCGAAGCAAACATTCAGTAAACAACTTGATGCTGTGAAAAAAGCGGTCGTTCAGGTGTTCTTCAAGCGGGCCGGTGAAATAGCGGATTTTCTCCTGGATTTCTGGCTTTTTGATCTCTTCTGGGGTTAGCTCGTCGATTTCTTCGCAAAACGATTTGACGATGGTATTGATCGTGTCGCGAACCACTGGCGGAATGCTTTTGTAGTTATCGAGCAGAAAAGGGAAGAGGTAAGGGTAAGACTGAGCGTCAGAGAGCTGTTCCATCAATTTGATGGTATGCTGGCGAAAACCTTCGCTTTTTTTGCCAAGCCCATCGAAAACCTTTTCAAAGAAGACCTTGCCATGCATCTGCAGGCATTTGAAAACAGGGTATCGCATGTTTGGGGCAATGGCAGGAAGTTCTCTGATACAAAGGTCGAGAAATTCAGGGCTTTTTATCTTGTCTACATGTTTCGAAAATTCGACCTGAATGATTTTCTTCTCTTCTTTTCTGGCTTCAACGGTTTCTTCTTTGAGAATGTCGAGAAAAATCGGGTAGGTTTTCGGGTTCTGCAGACGAACGATTTCATCCAGAAAGAGAATCTGTTCTTTTACCGTGTATTTGTTCCATTTTTCCAATAACTGAGCGAGAATGCCAGATTTTTCTATGCCGTATTGAATGGTGCGGTGAATGCCGGTGTCCATGGTGTTGGCAAGCACTTCGGTAACGGCTTTAAGGTTTTCTTCGTTGATTCCGACGAGAATCTCTTTAAAAGTTTCTCTTAGCAGGGTATCAGGGTATTTTATCAGCTTTAAAACTTCGCGAAGATCGTCTTCAGAGAGCTTGTTGTTTGCGGCTGCAAAGACTTCAAGTATAATCAGCCTGACTTCAAGGGCTTCGTGCTGTTCGAACTTCTCACAGAGAAATTCGACGAAACCTGAGTTCATATTTTTTGCAAAATCCTGTTTTGCGCGTTCAGCCTCTTTCTTGTCTTTTGAAATCAGCTGTGAAAACGTTTCTTCAGGATCTGTGATTTTTCTCGAAAACCAACCCATCAAATTTTAGCCTCATTGTGGTGATAGTGTTCTAATCTATATTCGACCGTTTCTTCTCTTGAGTGAAGATAATTTCTCTCAGTAGAGTATAACTCAAAATTCAGCCGTACACACAAAAAAAATCAAAAATTAAATGTTATTTACAATTTCGGGAAGACTCTGGTATATTTCTCTCATCAAATAATCAAGCGAGGGACTTTATCGTGTGGTTTCTTAGAAAAATTTTCTGGATGGTTACACTTCCATTTATCGCTTTGACCGGCGTTCTCATGTTTGCATTCCCTGAAGAAATGAAGGAATTCAAAAAAGATCTGGTCGATATGATGGAAAACTCGTGGTTGAGATGGATTGGTTTTGTGATGTTCGTTGGTTCAATGGTGCATGTCGCCAGAATTTTCGATGGAAAACACACCATCGTAAGGCTTACCGACCCTAACGAATAAATTATTCGAAACCGGTTACCTCGACCCTGAAACTCTTTGCCCCCGCTGGAGGGTTTTTAAAGGGTATTTCAAACAAAGAGCTTTCGTTCGGCAACAAGCCCCTTTTTGTAAGGTTTAATTCGCCTGTCTGCCGTCGAAGCTCTTTTTTGCTGTCATCGAGTATTTTGGCGGTTACCCGGATTTTCTGTTTTAGCTTATCTGAAAGGTTCTTAAGCGAACCTACGACATAAAGAGTGTCTAGTTCTATGTAAGTGTCGACCCTGGTTATTTCAAAAAGAGGCGAGATGTCTCGTTCAATGACAGGCGCAAGCTTTTCTTTGCGGCGCTGTTGGATGTAGTCGGCAATGACCGTTTCGTCATAGAGCGACCAGGCTTCAAAATTCATTGGTTCAACCCTGATGGCTGTTTTAAGAGCTTCTTTGCTTTGAGCGTAGTTGCCTTGCCCCATCAGTTTTTTTGCGGAATCGATAAATTGGGCAGCCGGGCTTTGTTGTGGCTGATTTTGCTGGTTGCTATTATCGCCGCCGGCTTGCGGAAACTGGTTTTGCTGATTGCCGAATGCCGAAGAAGGAAAAGCCTGATTTCCCTGTTGAGAAAAGGCAGGGGCTGTTGCAAGGATTAATACGAGAAGCGATGCCGAAATTTTATGTTTCATCTATACGCTCTTTGAACCTAATTTGAAAGTTTTCTGGCGAAGGCCTCGAGAACAAGGCGGTAAAAGTTTTCGTAACCAAAAAGAACCAGACCGTCATTCAGCATCGAATATGCTGCCAGCCCGGCTTCATTTTCGTTTTCGGTGAGCATTCCAAGCAGAGTTTCGCGATCCACGGTCATACTTGTTGCTTTGATCGGGCAGTTCGGAGGTATCATCGAAGAGATGATGGTCTCGACCTTTTCTTCGGCAAAATCATTGCCGTTTTTAATGTAAAAGAAATCGATAGAGATTTCGGTTCCAGGGGGAATTTCGTCGGCAAGCTCGGTGGAAGAGTTTTCCAGCGCAAGTTTCAGAGAATCAGGTGTGAGAAGAATCGCGGCGTCAAGGCAATCTTTGCCGGCATCGTAAATGGCTTTGATGATTTTGTTCAAAACCGAACCGGTCTTTAGATTCTTCTTTGTGAAAAGGTCTGTTTTTTGCGCGGCTCCCAGTGCGAGGATGGCTCCAGTCATCGGGTTTTCAGGATTCAGGGCACAAAGTTTGGCTTTGCCCTGGGGTAGAATCTGAACGATTCCAATTTTGTTAAGCGCATGGATTCGATTGTAAGCGGTTCCATAGGGTAGCTTCAGTTTTTTTGAAATCTGATGAATTGAAAGGACGCCATCGGGGGTTTCGATGAAGGCTTTGGTAATGTCAATGTTTGTTTGCATGAGCATATTATATTCGAATTGCTTTAAGTTATCAATAATTTGTTAACTGGTGTCTGTTGTGAATTTGAAAAGGGGTACAATAAAGATTTGCGCCAAAAACGAGGATTTTATTGAGAAAAAAAGAAAAAAAATATTGCAATAAAGTTGACTCATGCCTATTTGGATGTTATAATCCAAAACCATTTCGCGAATGGGCACACAAATTGCTAAGTTTTCGGAGTATCGCCGGCGTTGTTAAAAATAACTGCAAAAAATATTATCTATTCCAGAAAACTATCAGTCAACGTTTTTTTCATGTACAAAACACTGGTTGTTCACAATGCAGGTGAGCAACCGTTTTCTGTTTAGCGATTGTGTAAGCATGCATACGTATTTAATTTAAGGAGCAAGGCAGAATTATGGTGACAAAGCAACAGCCTGTAACCAAGAAGTTTCTGATGGCGAGAGATCGAATATTCGACAATATTCCCAATCTCATCGACATCCAGCTGAAATCTTTTGAATGGTTTCTGCAAGCCAGTAAAGACCCCGGCAAAAGGGGAAAACAAGGCTTGGAAGAAGTTTTCAGAGAAGTATTCCCAATTCAGGATTATGTCGGAAACCTCTGCCTTGAATACAACGATTACAGCCTTGGCTTGCCAATGTGTAAGAATTGTCCTCAGGTAAAACTTCGCAAAAAATGTTTGTTCGATGACTGTAGTTTCAACGAAAAAGAGTGCGAAATCGCTTTTATCGGCGACACGCCGTTTCGCGTAAAACACAGTCCCGATCAGTGCCGCAAAAGAGATTTGACCTATTCAATTCCTTTGAATATAAGGGTTCAGTTGATCATGCAACAGACTGGCGAAGTAAAAGAGCAGGAGATCTTCCTGGTTAATCTTCCATGTATGACCGAACGCGGCACCTTCATTATCAACGGTGCTGAAAGAGTCGTGGTCAGTCAGCTGCATCGTTCACCCGGTGTTTATTACAGCTTCAATCGTGCCAAGAAAATGTATTCGGCCAAGATAGTTCCTTATCGCGGTGCCTGGATGGAATTCGAACTCGATCTCATGAAAGACGCAGTTTTCGTCAGACTCGATCGTAAGAGAAAAATTCCGATCACCACTTTCCTTAGATCTCTTGGTTATGCTGATGATGAAAGCATTCTCGAACTTTTCGACAACAATGAAACCATTGTCAGTTCGCTTAAATTCGACAAGCAGGCTGTAAGCAAAGCCGAAGGTCCAGATAAGGTTTCCAAGGCTGTAACCGATTCTCTTAAGGCTATTTTCAGCAAGCTCAGACAGGGCGACCTCTTTGTTGAAGAAAACGCCCGGGCTCTTATTCGCAGCCTGTTCTTCGATTCGAAGAAATATGACCTCGGTGATGTGGGTCGTTATAAAATGGATAAGAAGCTGAGATTGATCGATCGTCTTTCAGAACAGTTCGCTTTCAAAGACATTATCAATCCTGCCAATGATGAGCTCATGGTCGAAGAAGGCAAGCGAATTCGCAAAAACATCGCAGCCCAGCTTGAAGCCATGAGAATTCCGGCCTTCATCAGAATCGGCGAAGATAACCGCGGTTATCGAATTATGTATAACCCAAGTTATGCTGAAATTCGCCTTGAAGAAGTTGAAAAGGGAATCGTGGACCTCATTGGTCGCATCGCATATGAATCAGTTGCTGACCCCAAAACCGGCGAAATTATCGTCGAACAGGGCGAAGAAATCTATGAAGAAACTGTAAACAGAATCAAAGAACTCGGTATCGAAATGGTTAAAACCCAGAAAGATCGCGTTCTTTGCATTGAAGATATTATTGGCGTAATCAGATATCTGATCGATCTTTCAAACGGTATCGGTCGTGTGGATGATATCGACCATCTTTCAAACCGCCGCATCAGACGCTGTGGTGAATTGTTGCAGAACCAGTTCCGCATTTCTCTTTCTAGAATGGAAAGAGTTATCAAGGAAAGAATGACAATTCATGATCTCGACAGCTATACGCCACAGTTGCTTATCAATACCCGACCTGTTTCAGCTGTTATCGATGAATTCTTCGGCAGTTCACAGCTTTCTCAGTTCATGGATCAAACCAACCCACTGGCCGAACTTACTCACAAAAGAAGACTTTCAGCCTTGGGCCCAGGTGGTCTGAAACGTGAACGAGCCGGGTTTGAAGTTCGTGACGTTCACCCGACACACGATGGCAGAATTTGTCCGATTGAAACTCCTGAAGGTCCAAACGCCGGTTTGATCGCTTCTCTGGCAGTTTATGCCCGGGTCGATGATTACGGCTTCCTTACAACTCCGCTTTGCGCTGTTGATCAGGAAAACGGCAAGATCAACTATGGCGAAATGGAATACAAGGATGCTTATGATGAGGACAGATATAAAGTAGCTCAGCCTGACATCAAAATCAGCGAAGACGGTTTTATCAGCCAGGACAATGTGCCGGTAAAATACTTCAGCGACGATTATGAATTTGATTATCTGCCCAGAGAAGAAGTTGAATACATCAAGTTTTCACCTCTTCAGATGGTCAGCGTTGCGTCTGCATTGATTCCTTTCCTCGAACACGATGATGCGAACCGCGCCCTCATGGGAACGAACATGCAGAGACAGGCAGTTCCTCTTATCGAAACCGAACCACCACTGGTCGGTACTGGTCTTGAGTCTATCGCTGCGCATGACTCGGGTGCAGTTCTTCTTTCAAGAAGCAACGGAACCGTAGTTTACGTTGATGCTGAATGCGTTAAAATCAAGCGCGCCAGCCGCAGAAAAGACGACGAAAAAATAGCCGTAACCGAGCAGTCTTTCAGAAAAATTCAGGGTCGCAAGATCATGGATACAATAGTTGATGAGCTTACTGGCGAAATCATCATCGAAGCAGGTCAGACTCTTGATATTACTTATCTTTCAAGAATCAAGGCCATTACTGACGAAGTCAGACTTCAGCAGGAATCTATCGATGTTTATCGTCTGCAGAAATTCATGAGATCGAACCAGGGAACCTGCATCAATCAGAAGCCAATCGTTAAGATCGGTGACAAGGTTAAACCCGGAACCGTTCTTGCTGATGGTCCGGCCACCTCTTATGGTGATCTCGCCCTTGGCCGCAATGTTCTCGTAGCATTCATGCCCTGGGAAGGCTACAACTTCGAAGATGCGATTATTCTCTCTGAACGACTGGTGAAAGACGATGTCTTCACTTCAGTTCACATCGAAGAATACGAAATCGATGCCCGCGACACCAAACTCGGACCTGAAGAAATCACCAGAGACATTCCTAATGTCGGTGAAGATGCTCTTAGAAATCTTGACGAAAACGGCATCATCAGAATCGGCGCCGAAGTCGAATCAGGAGACATTCTGGTTGGCAAGGTTACTCCAAAAGGTGAAACCGAACTTACCGCAGAAGACAAACTGCTCAGAGCCATTTTCGGTGAAAAGGCCCGTGAAGTTCGTAACACTTCACTGACCGTTCCTCATGGTGAAAAGGGTAAAGTCGTCGACGTAATGGTTTTCTCAAGAGATAACGGTGATGAACTTCAATACGGCGTTAACAAACTCGTTCGTGTGTTCGTTGCCCAGAAAAGAAAGATCACCGTTGGTGACAAAATGGCAGGTCGCCATGGTAACAAGGGTGTTATTTCTAGAATCGTTCCTGTAGAAGACATGCCTTACCTGGCCGATGGTCGTGCCATCGACATTATTCTCAATCCTCTGGGCGTTCCGTCTCGTATGAACGTCGGACAGGTTCTCGAAACTCATCTTGGCTGGGCCGCTGAAAGACAGGGTAAGCGCTATTGCACCTCTATCTTCAATAATGGTCGCGACATCAAGAACGAAGATTTCGTCATGAACCAGCTTAAAGATGCGTTTGATAAAGATCCGCTGCATCTGGTTGATTCAGAAGGTAAAGCCACTCTTTACGATGGCAGAACCGGTGAAGCATTCCATAAAAAGATCATGGTCGGTATTATCTACATCCTTAAACTGGCTCACCTTGTCGATGACAAAATGCACGCCAGATCAACAGGGCCTTACAGCCTTGTAACCCAGCAGCCGCTAGGTGGTAAGGCGCAGTTCGGTGGTCAGCGTTTCGGAGAAATGGAAGTCTGGGCTCTTGAAGCTTATGGTGCCGCGCATGTTCTTCAGGAAATTCTCACTGTTAAGTCAGATGACGTTGAAGGCCGTGTTCAGGTTTATGAAACCATTATCAAGGGCAAAAACATCATGAAACCAGGCATTCCTGAATCATTCAAGGTTGTTGTTTCAGAACTTCAGAGTCTTGGACTTCAGGTTGACCTTAAGAAGGACGCCAAAGAAGTTGTGATCGATGAAGGTGGCGAAAAACTTCTTACCTCTGATTCAGAAGAAGACTGGATGGAAGAAGCCTCTGACGATAACGAAGACGATCTCTTGACAACTGATTTCGCTGACGAAGACAGCGATGATGATGTTGAAGAAGAATAGGCCATATTCGGTATAAGCGAATAAGGAAGGAGACATAAAAAGATATGTTAGATATGGACAAATTTGATGCAATGCAAATAAGCATCGCTTCTCCTGAGAAAATCAGGTCCTGGTCCTACGGCGAAGTTAAGAAGCCAGAAACTATTAACTACCGAACGCATAAGCCGGAACGAGATGGCCTTTTCTGCGAAAGAATTTTTGGTCCTCAAAAGGATTGGGAATGTTTTTGCGGTAAATACAAAAGCATCAGATACAGAGGTATCATCTGTGAAAGATGTAATGTTGAAATAACAAAAGCTGCTGTCAGAAGAGAAAGAATGGGGCACATTCAGCTGGTAACTCCGGTTGGCCACATCTGGTATTCAAAAGGCAGCCCTAATTATATTGCTCTGCTGCTCGATATTTCAGCGCGAGATCTCGAAAAGGTTCTTTACTTTCAGAGTTACATCGTAATCGATCCGGGTAACCTGCCGCTTTCTAAAAAGCAACTGCTTCCTGAAGAAGGTGCTGCCGGTGAAATGGGTTACCGTGAACTCAGAGAAAAATATGGCGATATGTTCACCGCTAAAATGGGCGCTGAAGCCATTAGAGAATTGCTGGCCGAAATCGACCTGCCGAAACTCGAAAAAGAGCTTGCCGAACAGCTTAAAACCGCCACCGGCACCAAGAGAACTCATCTGCTCAAGCGCATGGAACTGGTAAAAATGTTTGCCCGTTCAATCAGCCGACCAGAATGGATGATTCTCGATGTTATTCCTGTTATTCCACCAGATTTGCGCCCGATGGTTCAACTCGACGGTGGACGTTTCGCGACTTCAGATCTTAACGATCTTTATCGCCGCGTTATCAACAGAAATAACCGTCTGAAAAGACTTATCAAACTCCAGGCTCCCGATATCATCATCAAAAACGAAAAGCGCATGCTGCAGGAAGCGGTCAATGCACTTATCGATAATGGTCGTCGTGGCAAGCTGGTTACAGGTCCCAACAACAGACCTCTGAAATCTCTTACCGACATGCTTAAAGGTAAGCAGGGTCGATTCAGACAGAACCTGCTCGGTAAACGTGTCGACTATTCTGGTCGTTCGGTTATCGTTGTAGGCCCGACTTTGAAATTGCATCAGGCTGGTCTGCCGAAGAAAATGGCTCTTGAACTGTTCAAGCCATTTGTAATGCACAGACTGCAGCTTAAGGGTATTGCTCCCAACATTAAGAGCGCCAAGAAAATGATCGAGCGCGAAAAGAACGAAGTATGGGATGTTCTTGAAGAAGTTATCAAGCATCATCCAATTCTTCTCAACCGTGCTCCAACTCTGCATAGACTTGGTATTCAGGCCTTTGAACCCGTTCTTATTGAAGGTAAAGCGATTCAGATTCACCCACTGGTATGTTCTGCCTACAACGCCGACTTTGACGGTGACCAGATGGCGGTTCACGTTCCTTTGATGCTCGATGCACAGATTGAAGCCAGAATGCTTATGCTTTCAAGCAACAACATTCTCAAGCCCGCAGATGGTTTGCCAATCTCAAGTCCATCACAGGATATGACAATTGGTCTGTTCTACCTGACCATTGAAAAACCAGAGGGCGATGGTTACCCGGTTACCGAAATCAAGCTCGAAAAAGGTACCACCTGGGAAAAACTGTTGCTGCACGAAGGTCGGCCATTCAACTTCAGACTTGCTGATGAAATCGGGGAAAAACTTCCTTCAGGCACTATCTTCGACTCAAAAGAAGTCGTTTCTGTGCTTGATAAAGAAAAAGTCGATTCAATCATCGTTTATAAACCACCGGTCTTCCATAGCCTTGGTGAAGCTCTCAACGCCTATGAAACAACCAATTTCAATCTGCAGTGGCCTATCTATCTCAAAAAGGACGCCATTGTTACAGAAAAGCGTGATGACGATGATAAAAATAAAACAGTTCGTGACAACTACATCAGAACAACGATTGGCCGGGTTATTTTCAATGATAACCTGCCCGCTGATCTGCCTTTCCAGAACCTTCAGGTTAAAAAAGGCAATGTATCTGCTCTGATCAAACGACTGTTCATCGATTATTCATTGACCGTTGTTGGTGAAGCTCTTGACAGACTCAAAGCCCTCGGCTTCAAATTTGCAACTTATTCAGGACTGACAATCTCTATCGTTGATATGATCGATCCGCCGAAGAAGAAAGAAATTCTTGATCAGGCCGATCGTAAAGTTGCGAAAATTCGCGAAAGATGGACAAAGGGCGAAATCAGCCGTGACGAAAGAAAACAGGGCGAAGTTAACGTCTGGACCAAAGCTACTGAAGACGTTACCGATGACCTTCTGCAGGAATTCGAATCGACTGCTCATCTTGGTGAATTCAACCCCGTTTATATGATGGCGTTCTCCGGAGCGAGAGGTAACATGCAGCAGATCAGACAGCTGGCCGCGATGCGCGGTTTGATGTCGAATCCACGCGGTGACATTCTTGCGTTCCCGATTAAATCAAACTTCCGCGAAGGTTTGAATCAGTCTGAATACTTCATCTCAACATACGGTGCGAGAAAAGGTCTTGTTGATACCGCTCTGCGTACTGCTGACTCAGGATACCTGACCAGACGTCTCGTTGATGTTGCACAAGATGTTGTTATCGCCATGGAAAACTGCGGAACCGAACTTGGTGTAGAAGTTTCTCCGATTCGCCAGAACCGAACTTCAAACAACATCATGATCGATGACATCGTGGTTCCCATTCGCTACAGAATCGCCGGCCGCGTTCTTGCCAAACCAATCGTTCACCCGGTTACAGGCAAAGTTCTTTCGATCAAAGTCGGCAAAGAAACTGTAAAACTTGAAGCAGGACTTTACTGCACCGACAGCATCGCCAATGAAATCGAAGGTCATTGCGATTTCCCGGTTGCTGCTGAAGATCTTAAAGTCGGCATGATCTGTTCTGAACAGATTATCGACCCCAAGAACAACAGAATCATTCTGCGACCTGATCGACCACTGAACGAATACGTTCTTGAAAGAATTGCCGAAAGCAATTTCCCCGAAATCAAAGTTCGCAGCAAAATCGTAATGAGATCTCCTCTTACCTGCCGTTCAAAGGTTGGTATCTGTCAGACCTGTTACGGCGCTGACCTTGCCACTGGTAAGGTTGTCGATATCGGTGAAGCTGTTGGTATTATCGCCGCTCAGTCGATCGGTGAACCAGGAACACAGTTGACGATGAGAACCTTCCACCTTGGTGGTGTT
This sequence comes from Candidatus Ozemibacter sp., assembly GCA_030446435.1. Taxonomy (GTDB): domain Bacteria; phylum Muiribacteriota; class Ozemobacteria; order Ozemobacterales; family Ozemobacteraceae; genus DYKG01. The sequence goes on along the minus strand of JASURT010000003.1, from coordinate 29,386 downwards.
GCGTTGGCACAGCGTTCATACATCAAGGCAAGAAGCACCGGTATTGCCAGATTTGACCACCTGCGTCTTGCAAAAATTTCTGACCGCGCCAAATTCGAAATCGGTTCAGGAACAGAAACCTTTGATAAGAGCGAATTCGGCAGCAACATCAAAACTGTTGTCGTTGGCGGCTTCCTGCTCGTAGATGGCAAAGGCGGACGTAAAGACAGAGTTCACATTCCGGTCGGTTCTGAAATGAGAATTGAAGATGGTGACAAGGTTACCCCGGGTAAAGCTCTTGCAGAATACAACCCCAATAACGTTGTTTCTGGATACACCGGCGAAGTTATCTTCGACGATATCGAACAGAAAGACGGTATGGTCGTTTCTGAAAAAGGCGTAATCAAAATTCTGACTCAGGATTTTGATCCCGTTACCAAAGACTTCATCATCGAAGACTATAAAATTCCTCAGGGCGCTACCCTTAAAGTAGAAGACAACGAAATCATTCATGCCGGTAACATTCTTGCTGAAATTTCGGCCGAATCTCATGCCGCCATCGCCAGAACCGATGGTATCATCAAATTCGAAAACGTTCGCATCAAGAATAAGCAGGTTATCAGCGACAATGGTATGATCTTCGTCTTCCCGCTTGACGACAAGGGTGGCGAACGAAAAGAATATTCAATGCCGAAGAGCGTTAAAGAAGCCAAAGATGCTTCAAAAAGCTCTGGTATCATTCTCAACGTTAAAAACGGTGACGAAGTATACCCAGGTCAGAAGATGCTTTCGATCATCTCTGAAGTTGACGGAACTCTTGCTGTTTCTTCAGGTGGCACCAAGCTTAGTGTTGCCAAAGAAGTTGAAGAAGAATACGAATTCAAGGGCGAAATGGCAGCTGCCATCGATGAGCAGAATAAAACTCTGTCTCTTATCGCGCCAATCTCTGGTGTGGTTAGAGTTATCAACGAAAAGAGCGCTGCCAACAAGACACTCGATCGTAAGAGAGTTATCGTTAAGAACGAAATCGAATATCCCGTTCCACGCGGCGTTATTCTCAGACCAAAAGAAAACTGCAAAATCGCCAATGGCGGCTCAGTTGCAGAAAATGGTGAACTGACAACCAAACTGGTAATTCAGGCTGAAATCGACGGAACAGTCGAAATCACCAGAATCAAATCAGAAATTAGAGTTCATCTTATCAGCGACGATATGGAAGTTCTTCGCAACGCAACTCTCGCCAGAGCAGCTATTAACAAAGAAACTGAAGAAGTCATCGCTGAAAGCGGCTCAGAAATCGATGAAGCACTTTACGGTATTCTCGAAGACAATCGTGGTGCTATCAGAGAAGTCTATATCGTTAAGGGCGAACAGGAAGCCGTTAACGTTATTGGCGAAGAAGATATCAAAACCCAGTATCCGGTCCCGGCGGGAGCTACAATCGCCGTTGAAGACGGTCAGGTTGTTAAAGCCGGTGACAAACTGGTAACAGATATCGAGCCTATGATTTCTGAAATCGCGGGTAAGGTTAACTATATCTACGGCTATAACAAGATCGTTTGCGAAGAAATCATCGAAAAGGTTCTTGTTTACAGCGGCGTAGAATTCAGTTATCCGGCCAGCCTCAGCTTGAAATTCCCACCAACCGTGGTAAAAGACGGCGAGCTGACCATTGCTCCGATTCCTTTCCAGACTTACTCACAGGTTGAAGACGCCGATGGTTCGATTGGCGTGAAGATCTGTCAGAAAGTTATCAAAGAAAAGAAATATGCCATTACCAAAGAAATGTATGCATCTGGCGCTCTTGTTGTTGAAGACGGTGCCAAGATCAGGGAAAATCAGGTTCTGGCAGTTCTGAAGGCTGAAAACAAGGGTGTTGTTCTTCTCGAGCATGATATTTCCAAAGAAGGAAAAGTCAAGAGCACGATCAAGAGCATTATCGTTCAGCCTGGTGAGTCTCATCAGGTTCTTGATGGCGCTGAACTCAGAGTTGAAGACGGCGCGAAGGTCAAGAAAGGTGAAATTCTTGCGAAATGGGGCGCATCAGCCAGAAAAACCACAGACATCATTCAGGGTCTTCCACGTGTTGCCGAACTTTTCGAAGTTCGTCGCCCGAAAAAAGAAGCTGTTATTGCTGAAGAATCTGGTATCGTTCATGTCTCTGGAAGCTCAGTTTCAATAAGAGACTTCAATACCGGTATCGAAAAGCCTGTTCGCGTTCAGTTCGGCGCGACCGGTCTTGTGGTTCATGATGGCGAATACATTGAAGCCGGTGATGTTCTTACCGACGGCAAGGTATTCCCCAAAAAGTTGGTTAAAGTTGTGGGCCTGCCATACGTTCGCCGCTATCTGATGGATGAAATTCAGAGAGTTTATCGTGACCAGGGCGTCAGCATCAACGATAAGCACATTGAAATCATCGTTCGCCAGATGCTTCGTAAGGTAGTTATCACTGAATCAGGCGATTCAGAATTCCTGCCGAATGAATCAGTGCATGTTCGCAGATTTGAAGAAAGAGTCAACAAGCTTGCCGACAAGGGCAAACGTCCTCCGACAGGTGTTCCAATGATTCAGGGTATCACCAAGGCTTCTTTGACTACCGACAGCTTTATTTCTGCAGCATCGTTCCAGGAAACCACCAGGGTTCTTACCAAAGCTGCAATCAAGTCAAAGGTTGATTACCTCAAGGGTCTGAAAGAAAACCTTATCATTGGTAAACTGATTCCTGCCGGAACCGGTTTGTCAGTAGCAAAAGACATTCTCTTCAAGAACCTGCCGGTAGAAATTGAACCGGTTGAAGGTACTCCTGATGAATTGTTCGCGGTTGGCTCGAGTGAAAAAGCTAATCTCGATCAGCTCGAAGAAGAACTCTTCATGGTAAAGAAAGATTCTGACGAAGGATAATTCTTAAAGAATTCGAGGGGGGCTGCCTTAAAAAGGCGGCCCCTTTTTCTTGCTCTGGTCTTTAGAAATGATGTGAAAAAAAATAAATTTATTTTTTTTATTTTTTTTTCTCATATGAGGGTACACATCAGAAGCGGTTTTTTATCTGCAAAAGTACGTTGACAGGGCTTGAAACATGTGCTATTATCAACAATCCACCTCGGTCCATCTGGTGGCAGTTTCGCAGTATTAGCGGAACTGGAAAACTTATCAGGAAGGTGTTAGCTGTGCCTACCATTAACCAACTCATTAGAAAGGCCAGACAAGCGGTTAAGTACAAATCTGACTCACCGGCTCTGGACGACTGTCCTCAGCGCCGTGGCGTTTGTACTGTGGTTAAAACCACCACTCCGAAGAAGCCGAACTCAGCTCTTCGTAAAATCGCTCGTGTAAGGCTCACCAACAAGATTGAGGTAACTGCTTACATTCCGGGTATCGGCCACAACCTGCAGGAACACTCTGTTGTTCTTATTCGCGGTGGTCGTGTTAAAGACCTTCCCGGTGTTCGTTACCATATCATCCGCGGAGCACTTGACTGCGCTGGCGTCGCCAACCGCATGCAGGCTCGCTCTAAATACGGTGCCAAACGGCCCAAGAAATAAGGAGGATTGATTCATGCCACGTCGTGGTCACGTATCCAAAAGAGAATTGACTCCTGATTCAGTCTACAATTCAAAGCTTGTTACCAGATTCATCAACAACCTGATGTATGATGGAAAAAGAAGCATCGGTAGCCGTATTTTCTATGATGCAATTGATAAAGTTGCAAAAAAGAGAAAAGAAGACAACCCGCTTGAAATGTTCAAAAAAGTTGTTGAAAGCTCAAAACCAATCGTAGAAGTACGCAGCAAAAGAATCGGTGGTGCCAACTACCAGGTTCCTATCGAAGTGAAACCAGATCGCGCGATCGCTCTTGCTTTCCGCTGGATTCTCAAATTCAGCAGAGACAGAAAAGAAAAATCGATGTCTGATCGCCTTGCAGCTGAATTTGACGACATTCTCAACAACACAGGCGCTACTATGAAGAAGCGCGATGAAGTTCACAGAATGGCCGAAGCGAATAAAGCTTTCTCACACTTCCGGGTTTAATAGATTATCAGTATAATCGGTTGCATCTAAACAGGATTAGCTAACTCATGAATGCCAAGCAGACAATAAGCAAAATCAGAAACATCGGTATCGTCGCCCACATCGATGCGGGAAAAACGACGACAACTGAGCGTATTCTGTTTTACACCGGCAAAGCCTATAAGATGGGCGAAGTTCATGAGGGAACAGCAGTGATGGACTGGATGGTCCAGGAGCAGGAGCGCGGTATAACCATTACCAGTGCGGCTACTAAATGTCATTGGGCTGATTCTGATATCAACATTATAGACACACCCGGGCACGTGGATTTCACAGCAGAGGTGGAAAGATCTCTTCGAGTTCTCGACGGTGCAGTCGTGGTTTTCTGTGCGGTGGCAGGGGTTCAGCCTCAGTCAGAAACCGTATGGAGACAGGCTAACCGCTACAGAGTCCCCAGAATTGCTTTCGTAAACAAGATGGACCGCGTTGGCGCCAACTTTGAGCGCGTGGTTGCGCAGGTCAGTGAAAGGCTGCAGTCCAAGCCATTGCCTATCGTTATTCCGATAGGTTGCGAAGACAGTTATGCCGGTCATGTCGATCTGATTACCATGCAGGCTCACATCTGGAGCCACGAAAGCGACAAGTCTCTGGGTGCTGAATTCCAGAAATGCGAAATTCCAGCAGAGCTGGCTGAAGCGGCAAAAACTGCTCGTGATCATATGCTTGAAACCCTTAGTGGTTTCAGCGATGAAATTCTCGAACTCTACCTCGAAGAAAAAGAAATTCCTGAAGCCCTGGTTCGCAAGACCTTGCGCGAAGCCGTAATTAAAAACCAGGTTGTCCCCATGATGTGTGGTTCAGCCTTTAAAAACAAAGGTGTTCAAGATCTGCTCGATTCAATCGTCGCTTATCTACCTTCACCGCTCGATATTCCGCCGGCAATCGGCTACAAACTCGAATGCGGCAAAGAAGTAGAAATAGCTGCCGACCCTGAAGCGCCTTTCTCGGCTCTTGTCTTTAAGATTGCGACCGATCCTCATGTGGGAAAACTGGTTTATCTCAGAATTTATTCCGGAACTCTCGAAGCGGGCAAAGTGGTTTACAACCTTAACCGAGGCAGTAAAAAAGAGCGTATTGGCAGATTCCTTCAGATGCATGCCAATCAGCGCCAGGATCTTCCCAAGGCTCAGGCCGGTGACATCGTCGCTGCCGTGGGCATGAAGAACGTTGGAACGGGCGAAACCCTTTCTACCGATCCTGATCACGCAACTCTCGAAAGAATCACTTTCCCCGAAACCGTAATTTCAGTTGCCATTGAACCCAAAACTCAGGCAGACCTTTCCAAGCTTACCGATGTTCTTGAAGCTCTCATGGATGAAGATCCGACCTTCAAGGCCAAAATCGACCCTGACACTGGTGAAACTCTCATCTCTGGAATGGGCGAACTTCATCTCGAAGTTATCGTTGATCGCATAACCCGCGAATTCGGCGTAAAAGCATCGGTGGGTAAGCCACAGGTAGCTTACAAAGAAGGAATTACCGCAACCGGTAAAGGCGAAAGCCAGTATGACCGGGCGGCTGGTAACAAAAATCAGTTCGCACATGTAATTCTTGAAGTTAAACCTCTCGAAAGAGGGAAGGGATTTCGCTTCGAAAACCGCTCTAAACCCGAAGAAATTCCGGCTCAATTTGTTAAAGCTGTCGAAAGTGGTTGCCAGGATGCCATGAATGATGGTATTCTTGCAGGCTTCCCGGTCGTTGATGTTGATGTGATTTGCAAAGGTGGATCTTACAGTGAAACCGACAGCAGTGAAATCGCATTCAAGATCGCTACCTACGAAGCGATGAAAATAGCTCTGAGAGCTGCGAAACCAGTTCTTCTCGAGCCTTTCATGAAGGTTGAGATTGAAACCCCTGAGCAATACATGGGTGACATCATTGGTAATATGAATTCAAGACGCGGAAAAGTAATCAACATGGAAATGCGCGATGATATAAGAGTAATTGAATGTCATTCTCCGCTTTCTGATATGTTTGGTTATTCAACCCAGCTGAGATCTCTTTCTCAGGGCCGCGCAAGCTTCACCATGGAGCTGCTTCATTATGATGAAGTTCCAAGAAGCGTTACAGAACGTATTCTCGGTGTGTTTGGTTATGGCCAACCACCACAGCAGATGGTAGCCAGCGATATTTGATCGCTGTTATCGATTCTTATTGAAATCCATAAGGAGATTTTAAAAATGGCTAAGCAGAAGATGCGGTTGTCTCTCAAGGCATTTGATCATCGCCTTCTTGATCAGTCAGTTGCCAGAATTTGCGACACCGTAAAACGCACTGGAACCAAGATTTCCGGCCCGATCCCTATGCCGACCGAAATCCGGAAATACACAGTTCTTCGCTCTCCTTTCGTTAACAAAGACTCTCGCGAGCAGTTCGAAATGAGAATTCACAAACGTAATATCGATCTTTATAATCCGTCAGGTCAAACTGTAGATTCATTAATGAATATGGACCTTCCGTCCGGTGTAAACATCGAAATCAAGATGCTGTAAGGCGCACTGGAAGGAAAAGGAGGAAAATTATGGGCGTTAAGGCAATATTGGGCACCAAAGTTGGTATGACCCAGATTTTTACAGACGATGGGAACGTGGTTCCTGTAACCGTAATCAGCGCAGGTCCTTGTACTATTATTCGAAAAAGCGACAAAGCCGTTCAGGTTGGTTATCGTGAAATCAGACCAGAAGCGGTTAAGCGCCTTCTCAATAAACCACTGCGCATGAGTTTTGAAAAAGCCGGTGTAAAACCGTTCCGCTTTGTAAGAAGCTTGCCCGCTGACGAACTTGAAGGCATTGAGCCAAATACTGAAATCAATGTTTCAATGTTTAAAGAAGGTGACACCATCAGCGTCACTGGAACCAGCAAGGGTAAAGGTTTCTCCGGAGCAATGGAAAGACACAATTTTAATGGTCAGCCCATGACACATGGTGCTTCAGACTATAGCCGTGCTACCGGTTCTACTGGTTCTGGTACAAATGCTGCAAGAACCTGGAAGGGCAAAAAACTTCCCGGTCAGTATGGTAACGTGCGCCGCACCGTTAGAGGTCTGAAGGTTGTTAAAGTTGACGAGCAGAAAAACCTTCTGTTGGTGAAGGGTTCAATACCCGGAGCCGCCAATGGTCTGGTCGTTATTAAGCACCAGGCTTAAGGAACGGAGGAAGATATGGAAGCCAAGATTTTTAAAATGAATGGAACCGAAAACGGTTCAATTAAACTTAATGAAGAAGTTTTTGCCAGCAAGGCACATCCTCAGACCATCACAGACGTTGTTAAAGCTCAGCTTAACAACCAGCGCCAGGGGAACGCTTTCACCAAGAGCAAAGGTGAAGTTTGCGCCAGCACTCGCAAAATCTACCGCCAAAAAGGTACTGGTCGCGCCAGACAGGGCAGCGTAAAGTCTCCTTTGCATGTCGGCGGTGGCACCACTTTTGGTCCACGTCCTCACGCTTTTGATCAGCGCCCACCCAAAAAGGTCGTTGATCGCGCAATTATCGGTGTTCTCACTGATAAAGCCAACGAAGGCGCGATTCGCGTGGTTGAAGGCCTCGATTTCACCAGCGGAAAAACAAAAGATGTTTGCGCTTTCCTCAAGAGCCACAAAATCGAAAAAGCTCTTTTCGTGGTTCCTGAAATTACTGAAAACACCAGACGTGCCGTTGCTAACCTTAAAAACGTCAAGGTTGTAACTCCGCTGCACGTAAACGTTGTTGACCTGCTCAACTATGGCCAGGTAGCCATCAGTGACAAAGCGGTCAAAATGCTCGAGGAGGTCCTGGTAAAATGAATACACCTCAAGATATCGTAATTAGACCCATAGTTTCTGAAAAAAGCTATGATCGCATGGGCGAAGGAATCTACCAGTTCAAAGTTGCCAGAGGTGCTAACAAGAACCAGATTAAAGACGCTGTTGAAGCTCTTTTTAAGGTAACAGTAACAAAGGTAAATACCATCAATGTAGTTCGCAAACCCAAACGACGTGGGGTTTTCCGTGGTTACACTTCAACCTGGAAGAAAGCCATTGTTACCCTTAAAGAAGGCGATTCAATCTCTTTCTTTGAAGGAATTGCCTGAGAAAGTAGGAATAGGAGAAAATCATGAGTATCAAAGTCTATAACCCTACCACACCCTCACGCCGCTTTATCACAGGTTTCTCTTTTGATGAAATCACTACTGATAAGCCTCACAAGCCTCTTTGTGAATGGCTGCACAGAAAAGCCGGCCGCAACCATCATGGTCGCGTTACACTTAGACACAGAGGCTGTGGCAACAAACGCCTGTATCGTATCATCGACTTCAGACGCAACAAAGACGGCGTTCCCGGCAAAGTTGCAACTATCGAATACGATCCCAACAGAACTTGTCGTATCGCACTGATTCACTATCTCGACGGTGATAAAAGATATATCCTCGCACACGAAGGTATCAAGGTCGGAGACGTAATTGAAAACGGTCCCAACGCTGATATTATGGTCGGCAACTGCCTTCCCCTTAGAAACATCCCTCTCGGTTCAACCATTCATCACATTGAAATGAAACCTGGCAAAGGTGCCCAGATTGCAAGATCTGCCGGAACCAATGCTCAGCTGGTTGGTAAAGAAGGAAGATATGCCCAGATCAACATGCCTTCTGGTGAAATGAGACTGATTCTTCTCGATTGCCGTGCCGTTATCGGTTCTGTAGGCAACAAAGATCACATGAACGTCACCCTTGGTAAGGCTGGACGCAAAAGATGGATGGGTATTCGCCCCTTCGTTCGCGGTTCTGCAATGAACCCGGTCGATCACCCACATGGTGGTGGTGAAGCTCAGACCAGCCGTGGTAGACCACCAGTATCTCTCTGGGGTAAACCGGCTCAGGGCTACAAAACCAGAAAGACCAAGAAGCACTCCAGCAAGTACATCGTTTCGAGAAGAAAGAAATAAGGGAGAAGTATAATGGCAAGAAAAGCTCCATTTGTTTGTGAAAGACTATTGAAAAGAATTCAGGATATGAACCAGAATGGCGAAAAACGCCAGCTTAGAACCTGGTCAAGAGCTTCAACTGTATATCCTGAAATGGTCGGTCATACCATTGCCGTTCATAACGGTAGAAAACACGTTCCTGTTTTCATCACTGAAAACATGGTTGGCCATAAGCTGGGTGAATTTGCGCCCACAAGAACTTTCCGTGGACATGCCGGCGAAAAAGCCGCTTCCGCTAGATAAGGGAAGGAGATAATAATAATGTTACGACTTGTAGGTGTAACCATTCCCGATGACGTAGATCTGTTCAATGGCCTTCGTATGATCAAAGGCCTTGATACTAAAAATAGCAGAGCCAAAATCGAAACCATTCTTACCAAAGCTGGTCTGTATAATCGTCAGCTCCAGCCTAACGGCAAGCTTGAAAAAGTTTATCCAAAAGTGGGTTCACTTTCATGGAAACAGAAATCAAGACTTATCGATGTTCTTGAAATGCCAAGAGCAGTGGTAAGAAACGTAAGAATCAGCCCAAGAAAACTTAGACTGGTTGCTGACCAGATTCGTGGCAAGAGCGTTGATGAAGCTCTTGGAATCCTTCAGTTCCTTTCTAAAGGCGGCTCTCCGATTCTTCTTAAACTTCTGAAATCTGCGATTGCCAATGCCGGCAACAATCATGATCTCAAAGCCGATGACCTTTATGTTGCCAAGATCACCGTTGACGGTGGTTCAATCATGAAGAGATTCATGGCCAGAGCTCGTGGCCGCGCCTGTCGCATCAACAAGAGAACTTCTCACGCAACCATCGTTTTGCGCGAAAAATTCTCAATGGCTAAAATTGCCGTAGCTGAAACTGCTGAAGCTCCTAAAGCTAAAAAAGCAGCCAAAAAGACAACTACTGCAAAACCTGCCAAAAAAACAACTGCTGCCAAGGCCGAAAAGAAACCCGCAGCTAAGAAGACCACCAAGAAAACCACCAAACCCCAGGGAGGTAAAGAATAATGGGCCAGAAAGTTAACCCTATTGGAATTCGTCTTGGTATTACCCGCACCTGGGACTCAAGATGGTTCGCCAAACGCAGCGACTATGCTAAATTCCTGCATGAAGATGTAAAAATTCGTGACTTCATCGACAGAAAACAGTTCCGCCGTGAAGGTATTGGCAAGATCGAAATCGAAAGAAAATCCAATAACAAACTGCGCGTAACTATTTTCACAGCCAAGCCTGGTGTTATCATCGGCCGCGGTGGTGAAAGAGTCGAAATTCTTAAAAAAGAACTTGAAGATCTTACCGGCAAATCAGTTTTCCTGAATATCCAGGAAATCAAAGCGCCCGATATCGAAGCGAAACTTATCGCTGAAAGTATCGCTTTGCAGCTTGAACGCCGTGTTTCTCATCGCCGTGCGATTAAACAGACTATCAGCAGAGCTATGCGTGCTGGCGCCAAAGGTATCAAAATTACCTGCAGCGGTCGTTTGAACGGTGCTGAAATCGCAAGAAGTGAATGGACTCGCGAAGGTCGCGTTCCACTGCACACTCTTCGCGCTGACATCGACTATGCAACTGATACCGCCATTACTACTTTTGGCTGTGTTGGCGTAAAAGTCTGGATCTTCAAAGGCGAAAAAATCGGAAAACAGAACTTCGCTAACCGCGAAGTTAAAAAGTAAGGAGGAACCCAGACTATGTTGATTCCAGCCAGAACCAAATTCAGAAAACAACATCGTGGAAGAATGAAGGGCGAAGCCAAAGGCGGAAAATACCTTGCGTTTGGGTCCTATGGTCTCCAGGCTCTCGATCCTCATTGGATCACCAGCGCCCAGATCGAAGCAGCTCGTAAAGTTATTACCAGAACTGTAAAGCGCGCCGGTAAAATGTGGATTCGGATTTTCCCTGACAAACCAGTTTCTAAAAAGCCACTCGAAGTCCGTATGGGTAAGGGTAAAGGCGCTCCTGAATTCTGGGTTGCCGTTGTAAAACCTGGCCGCATTCTTTTCGAACTCGAAGGCGTACCCGAAAATATCGCTATCGAATCTCTGAGCCAGGCAGCCAACAAACTCCCGATCCGCTGCCAGGTCGTAACCAGCAAAATGTAATTAGGAAGGTGAAACATGAAGAGTCGAGAAGATTTTTCTGAACTGAACGAGCAAGAACTCGAAGAAAAATATAAGCACTTTAAAGAAGAACTGTTCAACCTGAGATTTCAGGCCGTAACAGGTCAGCTTGCTAATCCTTCAAGGATCAGCATTGTACGCCGCAACATCGCTCGCGTAAAAACCTATCTGACCAGAATGGAAAAAGCGAAACTGCATCAGATGCTTAAAGAAGAATATGATGCACTTTTGAAAGAAGAAAAAATCGATTCAACGAAGACTCCTCTTCGCGAAAAGATTTCACGTCTCAAAACCCGCCTTTCCATGAAAGCCAGAAAAGTTAACCAGGAAATTCGCGTCAGCTGTGACAAAAAAGTTGCCGAACTGGTTAAAACGATCAGAAGCGAAGTTTCTAAAAAGCTTAAAAGCTCAAAGGGCAAGGAAGAAGTCCAGCTCAGAGCCGTTTCCAAACGTCTCAAAGATCCCAAATGTACAATTAGAAAGAAGTTTCTTGACAAATTGTCTGAAATGGGATTAAATGAAGCTTCTCAAATTGCCAATCTTAAGGAAACAAAGCGAGCCAAACTGCGTGAACTCGAAAACATCAGAGCTCTGCAGCGCGAACTGACCGCAGGCCGGCTTCCCTTTTAATTAGGAGGAAATCATGGAAAATACCAAAAAGATTCGACGAAGCCGAGTCGGTAAAGTAATTGCTGATAGCGCCGAAAAAACCATCAAGGTTGAAGTAGAAGGCATTGTACAGCATCCTCGGTACAAGAAATACATTAAACGTCATACCAGATTTCTGGTTCATGACCCCGAAGAAAAATGCAAGGTCGGTGATGTGGTTCGTGTTGAAGAATGCAGACCCGTCAGCAAGACTAAAAAATGGATCGTGCGCGAAATCGTTAAATCCGCCGGTTCTATCGTAGAATAAGGAGTCCAGTAATGATTCAACAAGAAAGCGTACTTAAAGTTGCTGATAACTCCGGTGCAAAGAAATTGCTCTGCATCCGCGTCAGTGGCGGCAGCAAGCGCACTTTCGGCGGCGTTGGCGACATCATCGTTGCTTCTGTTAAAGATGCTATTCCAGATGGTACAGTCAAGAAAAAAGAAGTTGTAAAGGCCGTAATCGTCCGCACCAAAAAAGAACATCGTCGTGCTGATGGCAGTTACATCCGCTTCGATGATAACGCAGCTGTTATTATCAACAACGATAATAACCCACGCGGAACCCGTATCTTTGGGCCGGTTGCCAGAGAGCTTCGTGAAAAGCAGTTCATGAAGATCGTTTCTCTTGCACCAGAAGTACTGTAAGGGGGCCATTACATGCATAAGAAACTTAAAGCAAGAAGAGCCGTTGCAAAACCTCATATCAAAAAAGACGATATGGTCGTTGTTCTCAGCGGTGAAGACAAAGGTAAAAAGGGCAGAGTTCTTTCTGTGGAAGCAGAAAAGGGCCTTGCATACGTTGAAGGCGTTAACTTCATAAAGAGACACACCCGACCCAATAGAAACGTTGGTAAGGGCGGCATCGTAGAAAAAGAAGGACCTGTTGCCATAAGCAACCTCGGACTTCTTACTCCCGATGGCAAAAAACTAACCCGCGCTAAAATCGTTACTCAGGGCGAAGAAAAAAATCGCGTCTGTGCAAAAACTAACGAACCACTTGGCCGCAAGTAATTAACCTGATAGTAATCAGGAAAAAATAAAGGAGATTCGGCATGGCAAAGACAGAAACTGCTCCCAAAAAGGGAACAAAGTCTCTCCCAAGGCTGAAAGAGAAGTATCTGAAAGAAATCGCTCCGAAGTTGGTTTCCAAATTCGGCAATCCGATGCGAGTTCCAAAGGTAACTAAAGTAGTTATCAACATGGGCGTCGGACAGGCTACTCAGAATGCTAAACTTCTTGAAGCCGCTTCTAGAGAGTTAACCACTATCGCAGGTCAAAAACCTGTAATTACCCGCGCAAAGAAGTCAATCTCGAACTTCAAACTGCGCGCCGGCGTACCAATCGGTTGCCGCGTAACTCTTCGGGGTGATATGTCCTACTATTTCCTGGACAAACTTTTCACCATCGTTGTTCCTCGTATCAGAGACTTCCGTGGTCTGTCACCAAAGGCTTTCGATGGCCGTGGCAACTACAGTCTCGGTCTCCAGGAACAGTTGGTTTTCCCTGAAATTAACTATGATTCAGTAGAAAAAGTTCAGGGTATGAACATCACAATCGTAACCACCGCTAAAAACGACGGTGAAGCCAAAGAGCTTCTCGAAATGATGGGCATGCCGTTTAGAAAACCCACGAAGAAGCAGTAAGACAAGGAGTTGTTATGGCAAAGAAAGCATTAGTACAGAAATGGATGAAAACTCCCAAGTTTTCTACGCGCCGCTACAACCGCTGCAACATTTGTGGTCGGCCACGCGGTTATATGAGAGATTTCCAGATGTGTCGTATCTGCTTCAGGGACCTCGCTTCCATCGGAAGAATCCCGGGCGTTACAAAATCAAGTTGGTAAAGAAGGAGAATAAAGAGTTATGAGTATGACAGATCCTATTGGCGATATGCTGACTCGTATCCGGAATGCCAACATGGTAAAACACGAAAGTGTTGAAATGCCATCTTCCAAAATGAAAATCGAAATTGCAAAGATTCTCAAAAAAGAAGGGTATATCCGGGATTTTAGATATTACAAATTTCAGAACAAATTCAATCTGAAAGTTTTCCTGAAGTATGGAGAAAAGAATTCTTCAACCATCATGGGAATTGAAAGAGTTTCAAAGCCAGGCCGCAGAATTTATTCCGGCAAGGCATCGATTCCTAAAATTCTTGGTGGTCTTGGAGTTTCAATTCTTTCAACTTCCAAGGGCGTCATGACTGACAAAGAAGCCCGAAGCGCCGGTGTTGGCGGTGAAATAATCTGCCGCGTCTGGTAGTCAGGAGGAAAGTAAATGTCACGAATTGGAAAAAAACCTATTACAGTCCCCAAGGGAGTTGAAGTAAAGATCGATGGTCTTTCTATTTCTGTAAAGGGCCCTAAAGGCAACATCAGTAAAGAAATGCCCGAAGGCGTAACTTTCAAACAGGAAGAAGACAAAATCGTTTGCTCGATTCCAGAAAATAGTTCTAAGCCTATCAGAGCCAGATTCGGTCTGGTTCGAAGCCTGATCAACAACATGGTTATTGGCGCTCATGAAGGCTTCACCAGAGGCCTCGAAATCATCGGTGTTGGTTACAAAGCACAGAGCCAGGCTCCTAACAAGATCCAGCTCAACGTTGGTTACTCACACCCGGTAGTTTATGAAGCACCCCAGGAAATAACTCTCAAAGTCGAAGGTAACAAAGTATTTGTTGCCGGCATCGACAAAGAAGTTGTTGGCCAGACAGCTGCTGAAATTCGCAAAATCAGACCTCCGAAACATTACAAGGATGGCGCTGGTATCAGATACCTTGGCGAACAGGTTCGCATCAAGGTTGGCAAGAAGCTTGCAGCTTAAGGCGGTAAAGGAAGGTAAAATATGAAATTGAATAAAAAAGATATGCGTCAGCGGCGTCATGCCCGCAGCAGATTTTATTTGTCCGGAACTGCCCAGAAGCCTCGCCTTGCCGTTTTCAGAAGTCTCAAGCATATCTATGCTCAGATTATTGACGATGAAACCGGTGAAACCATTGCGATGGCAAGCTCTCTTGATAAAGAGCTGCGCAGTTCAATCAAAGGCGGCAACAAAGAAGGCGCGAAACAGGTTGGCCAGAAGGTTGCCGAAAGAGCGATCGAAAAAGGCATCACTTGCGTGGTATTTGATAAAGGTGGATTCAAGTATCATGGTCGCGTCAGAGAACTGGCTGAAGGCGCCAGGTCTGCTGGCTTGAAATTCTAGGAGGAAGACCGATGAACGAAACAGGCAATCCTCGTTTTCGCCGTGGCGGTCGCCAACGTGACCAGGTCGTTGAAAACGAATTTACCGAAAAAATAATTTCTGTTAACCGTGTCAGTAAAACCGTTAAAGGTGGTCGACACTTTGGATTCTCCGTTCTGGTATGCGTAGGCGACCAGAAAGGTAAAGTTGGAATCGCCATTGGTAAAGCCAAAGCAGTTCCCGATGCAGTAAGAAAAGGTCTTGAAAAAGCCCGCAAGTGCATGGTAACTATTCCTATGAATAAAGACACCATCACTCATCCTTACATCGGACGTTTTGGTTCTGCCCAGGTTATTCTTAAACCCGCTGCTCCCGGTACTGGCGTTATCGCCGGTGGTGCAGTAAGAGCCATCTTTGAAGCCCTCGGCGTAAAAGACGTTCTTGCCAAGCGCATCGGTAGTAAGAATCCAGTTAACATGGCCAAGGCATGTATGAATGCTCTGCGCGAAATGCGTGGCGTGGATCTCGTTGCCAAACAGAGGGGAATCACCCCTGGTCAGGTCATTAAAGGCTAAGGAGAAACACCATGGCAGAAAAAGAATTGAAAATTAAGCTCATTAAAAGCTTCATTGGCGCTTCAGAGCGTCAGCGAAACACCCTTAGAGCGCTGGGTCTGCGCAAGATGCAACAGGAAGTCACTCATAAAGCGACTCCTCAGATTCTTGGCATGCTCGACAAAATTCAGCGCTGGGTCGAAATTAAGTAAGGAGACCTGGAAATGTTGAACCTTGGTAATCTTAAAAAGGCCAAAGGGTCTACCAGAGAAAAAAGAAGAGTAGGGCGTGGTAAAGGCTCAGGAATGGGTAACCAGGCTACTAAAGGTCATGACGGTCAGAAAGGCCGCTCAGGCAAAGTACATCCCTACGCCGGTTTTGAAGGCGGACAGATGAGACTTGTTCGCATTCTGCCTAAACGCGGTTTCACTCCTCCTAACAGAGTTGAATACAGCGTTGTGAATCTGGCTGATCTCGAAAAAGCCTTTGAAGCTAACTCAGAAGTAACACTCGAACTGATGGTCGAAAAAGGTCTGGTTAAAAACCTCAAGCATCCGGTAAAAATACTGGGCAGAGGCGACATTAACAAAGCCATGACCGTTAAAGCTCATCGGTTTTCCAATTCCGCCAAAGACAAAATTGAAAAAGCTGGTGGAAAAGCGGAGGTGATCTAATTGCTGCAGAGCCTATCGAACTCCATGAGAATTCCGGAACTCCGGAATCGAATCCTTTTCACCCTTGGCATGATTCTGGTTTTCAGAATCGGAACGCATATTCCAACCCCCGGGGTTGATGCCAAGCTTCTAATCCAGAACCTGCCATCTTCTGAACTGTTCAGCTTTCTGAACATGTTTTCTGGTGGTGCATTGAGAAGATTCTCAGTATTCGCACTCGGAATTGCTCCTTACATCAACGCATCGATCATCATGCAGTTGCTTGTATATGTTATTCCTTATTTCGAACACCTTGCCAAAGAAGAGGGCGAAGAGGGCCGTAAACTGATCAGTCAGTATACTCGGTATGGAACAGTTCTCATAGGCGCTTTGCAGGCACTTGGTATCAGCTTTATGCTTGAACGTTATCAGGTTGTTCCCAATCCTGGAATCGGTTTCAAACTTATGGCTGTAATCACCTTAACTGCTGGAACTGCGTTTATCATGTGGCTGGGCGAACAAATGACCAGTCGTGGTATTGGTAACGGAATTTCCATTTTGATTACTGCCGGTATTCTTGCCGCGCTTCCTGAAGCAGTCGTGCAGCAGGTTGCCCTGTTCACAGGCGATGCTCATGATGTGGTAAAAACCATCTTCCTGTTGATTTTTGCCGTAATTACCATCATGGCTATCGTTTATGTGCAGGATGGCGTTCGCAAGATCCCGGTTCAGTATGCCAAACGTGTTGTCGGCAGACGTGTATATGGTGGTCAGAACACTTACATTCCATTGCGCGTTAACCAGGCCGGTGTTATTCCGGTTATCTTTGCCAGCTCGATCCTGATGTTCCCATCAATGGTGTTTAACTGGATTCAAAGCCTTGAGTCAATGCAGGAAGCTATTAAGAACCCGATCGTTTTCTGGTTCCTCAATATCTTCAATTACAATACGGCTACCTATATCATCATTTATGTCGCTCTGATCATCTTCTTCACCTATTTTTACACTGCGATTACCTTCAACGTGCAGGATCTCGCAGATAACATGAAAAAATACGGTGGATTCATACCCGGTATCAGAGCCGGCCAGAAAACAGTGGAATTTCTGGAAAGAACCGTTTCAAGAGTCACTCTTGCCGGTGGTATATTTCTGGCAGTCGTGTCTGTCATTCCTAACTTTCTTATCAGCTTCATGAACGTCAGCTTCTACTTCGGCGGAACAGCTCTGCTGATCGTAGTTGGTGTTGCAATGGATACGATGAGACAACTCGAGTCTCACCTTGTAACCAGACATTATGAAGGATTCATGAAAAAGAAAGGTCTGAGATGACCAGCAGTAATCTGAATCTGATATTTCTGGGCCCTCCGGGTGCCGGCAAAGGCACCCAGGCTCAGAGAGTCGTTGAAAAATATTCGATTCCGCAGATATCTACGGGCGACCTGATGAGAGCAGCTGTCTCATCAGGTTCTGCTCTTGGAGAAAAATTGAAAAACTATATGTCAGCAGGGGCCCTGGTTCCTGATGAACTGGTTCTTGATATTCTTCTCGAAAGAATTGGCCATGAAGATTGTGCCAATGGTTTTCTTCTTGACGGTTTTCCACGCACCGTGGCCCAGGCCGAAGCTCTTGAGACTGCATTGGTTGAAAGAAATTCTCCACTTTCAGGAGTTATTTCAATCGATGTACCGGATCAGGTTCTCACCAGCCGTTTGACCGCGAGAAGAATCTGCAGTAAATGCAGTGCCAGCTATCACCTTGAATTTCTCAAACCGCAGAAAGATGGAATTTGCGATAAGTGTTCAGGTGAACTTTATCAAAGAAAAGACGATTCAGAAGAAGTTATCAAAAATCGCCTGAAAGTCTATCATGAGCAGACCGCTCCATTGGTTGATTTCTATCAGAAGAAAAAAATTCTGTACCCCGTGGACGGAAATAAAAAAATTGACATGATTTTTCAGGAAATCTGTGATATAATCGATAATCTGAATTCGCCTTGATTTCCTTAAAAACAACTCAGGAAATTGAATTGATGCAGGAAAATGGCCGAATCCTTTCGGTCATTCTTACTAAGGTTAAACATCAGGCCAAACCCGGTGTTTCAACCATGGATCTGGCAGAATACGCCCTGGAATTAATGACCCGTGAAAAGTGCAAACCAGCTTTTCTGGGGTACAAAGGATTTCCTGGAGCTATCTGTGTCAGTGTTAACGACGAGGTTGTTCACGGAATACCGAACAAAAAACGTATTCTTCAAGTAAATGACCTGGTAAAAATTGACGTTGGCATACGAAAAGACGGATTTTTTGCAGACATGGCAGAGACAGTCTATCTCGGCGGAGAAATACCCGACGAAATTGACACCCTCATGAAATCAACAAAAAACGCCTTGATGGCAGGAATTCGTAACGCGATTGCAGGAAATACTTTGGGAAAAATTTCACGAAGTATTGAGAAATCCGTTGAAAACAGCGGTATGTCAGTTATCCGAAGATTTGTTGGCCATGGAATCGGAAGATCTTTGCATGAGAAACCACCTGTTCCAAACTTCGGTCCTGAGAATCAGGGGCCGCGGCTCGAAGTGGGCATGGTGCTTGCAATCGAACCCATAGTCACAAACGGAGATCCGGAAGTCTTTATTAAAAATGATGGATGGACGGCAGTTACCAGACACGGAAATCTGTCGGCACATTTCGAACACATGGTTGCAGTTACGGAATGTGGTCCCAAAATACTTACCTCAACCTGCCAGGCGGGTTAAAAGAAAGGGCAAAAGTCAAAAAATGAGCAAAGGTGATACCATTCAGGTTAACGGAAAGGTTGTAGAACCTCTTCCAAACGCCATGTTCAAGGTAGAACTTGAAAATGGTCACATGATTCTCGCTCACATCTCAGGAAAGATGAGAATGCATTACATTCGAATTCTTCCCGGAGATAAGGTCACAGTCGAGTTGACACCCTATGATTTGACCCGTGGGCGAATTGTTTACCGTTTCAAGTGATCCCTTTGAACGGTAAAATTTTCCAGGAGGAAAAATAATGCGAGTAAGGGCATCAGTAAAAAAGATTTGTGAAAAGTGTAAAATCATTAAGCGTCGTGGAATTATTCGTGTAATTTGCGACAATCCCCGTCATAAGCAGCGACAGGGCTAAGACTCAGGAGGAAAAGTATGGCTCGTATAGCAGGCGTCGATCTACCTCGTAACAAGAGAGTAGAAGCAGCTCTTCCCTATATCTACGGGATTGGCTGGACAACTTCACGCCACATTCTTGAAAAAACCAACATTAATCCCGACACACGCGTTAAAGATCTTACTGAAGACGAAATTTCTCTTATCAAGAAAACTCTTGAAGCAGAATATCGTGTAGAAGGTGATCTGCGACGTGAAGTTTCCATGAACGTTAAACGCCTTATGGAAATCGGTTGTTACCGCGGTTACAGACACAGAAGAGGTCTGCCACTTCGCGGTCAGAGAACTAAAACTAACGCTCGCACCCGCAAAGGTCCGAGAAAAGCCATTAGAAAAGGCAAATAAGCCTTATCTAAAGGATGTAAACTGATTTAAAGGAGCACAAAATGGCTAAATCAGGAAGTAAGTCCAAGGTGCGAACCAAAAGACGCGAGAAGAAAATCGTTTCTAAAGGCCAAGCGCACATTCAGTCAACTTTCAACAATGTTATTGTAACTATTACCGACATGAACGGTAACGTTCTTTGTTGGTCATCATCTGGATCCAACAGTTTTCGTGGATCAAGAAAATCTACCCCGTATGCCGCTCAGGTTTCTGCCGAAATCACTGCCAAACGCGCACTTGAATTCGGAATGAAAGAAATCGAAGTTTTCGTCGCCGGCCCCGGAATGAGTCGCGAATCAGCTATCCGAGCTCTTCAGAACAACGGACTGCAGGTTACCGCAATTAAAGACGTTTCCGGAATTCCGCACAATGGTTGTCGCCCACCAAAGCGACGCCGCGTCTGATGGAGGTATACCATGGCTAGATATACAGGTTCAGTTTGTAGACTTTGTCGTCGTGAAGGCGACCAACTTTTCCTCAAAGGCGCTCGCTGCTACACTGAAAAGTGCGCCTTTAAACGCAGAGCAACCATTCCTGGCGTGCATGGCGGCAATCGCATGAGAAGAAAGCAGACTGGTTATGAAATCCAGCTGCGCGCCAAGCAAAAAGTCAGAAGAACTTACGGAATTCTCGAATCTCAGTTCCGCAAGTATTATGATATCGCTAACCGCAAAGAAGGTAACACCGGTGTTAACCTTCTGCATCAGTTAGAAACACGACTTGATAACGTCGTTTTCCGCATGGGTTTTGGTATTTCCAGAGCTCAGGCCCGCATGTGGGTAACTCAGGGACACTTCGAAGTTAACGGTCGCAAGTGCAATATCCCAAGTTATCAGCTCAGACCCGGTGATGAAGTAAAACTCCTCGAAAACAGCAAGGTTCGAAAACAGGTTATGGATATTATGGAGATTTCTTCCAGTCGTGAAGGAAGCCCCTGGATTGAAGTAGACCGCGAAAACCTCAAAGGTAAATTCGTAACTCTTCCAGAAAGAGCACAGCTAGATCCGAAGATTCAGGAACACCTGATCGTTGAGTTCTACTCTCGCTAACCTTTAAGGAGGCTTTGTAGCGTGATTGAAATTAATCGACCCAAAATAAAATATTCTGAAGGTGAAAACGCCAACCACGGAGTTATCGTCCTCGAGCCTCTCGAAAGAGGCTATGGTCAGACTCTTGGTAATGCTTTTCGCAGAGTCCTTCTCGCTTCTCTCCCCGGTTCGTCTGTTTGCGGCGTTAAGATCGACGGAGTTCTTCATGAATTCTGCAGTATCCCCGGAGTTGTAGAAGATGTAACCGCAATCATTCTTAATCTCAAGAAACTGGTTGTAAACCTGAACTCAGAAGAACCTTTAACCGTTCGACTCGAAGTGAAAGGTCCTGCAGATGTTACTGCAGCTGATATTCAGTCTAATCCTGATCTTCAGATCATCGATAAAGATGTGCATATTGCCCAGGTAACCGGCGATATCACTCTCGGCATGGATATCACTTTCCGCAGAGGTCGTGGTTATGTTCTTGCAGACGATCACGATGATCTTGGTCAGGCTATCGGAACTATTCTGGTTGATTCTCAGTTTTCACCAGTGACCAAAGTTCAGTATAGTGTTGAAGATGCACGTGTAGGACAGGATATCAACTTCGATAAACTTAATCTTCATGTTTGGACAAACGGCAGCATGCAGCCGGCAGAAGCGGTTGAACTTTCAGCCAAGTTTCTCAGAGCCCATGTTGATCTTTTCCAGGCTCTTGAAGAAGAAATTGTTGAAGACGAAGATGGATTGCCGACTCATAAAGAAGAGCTGGTGATGGTTTCTGCTCAGAAGCAGGAAGCACCTCAGAAGGGTCATCTCGATATCCTTATCAAAGATCTTGAATTCTCTGTTCGTTCAAGAAACTGCCTCAAGAAAGCCGGCATCCAGACTTTGGGTGAGCTTGTTAACAAAAAGGTTTCTGAGCTTCTTGAAATCAAGAATTTTGGTAAGAAATCATTGAAGGAAGTTCGGGAAAAACTGGGCCAGTTCAATCTCAGTCTTCCTGATGACGATACCGCCGGAGGTAATGAAGAATGAGACATCTCAAAATTGGACGAAAATTTGGCAGAGAATCACACCAGAGAAAGGCTTTGTTCCGCTCTCTGTGCACTTCTCTCGTAAAATACGAAAAAATCGAAACCACCCTTCATAAAGCGAAAGATCTTCGCAGAGAAATCGAAAAAGCAATTTCTCTTGCCAAGAAATTTCACAATGTTAAGGGCGAAACTGAACAGCAGACCAGAGCACTTAAAGCTTCTAAAAGAACTCTGCTCGAAGGTTATTTCCATGGCTGTGGCGACCGCGAAATTCTCGGCCGCGACAACATCAAGAAATATCTCTCTAATCTGAGCAAAGAAAACAGAGAAGCTGCTGAAAAGTACATCGCTGATCCTGAAAAGAATCCAAAACCAGATTTCATCGTTGACTATATTCCTGCAACCTGCAGCCGAACAGTCAAAGGTAAAGATGGCAAGGAAATCAAGAAGGAAAGAAAGAATGCCCAGAGAATTCTGAGAGTTGAAGGCACAGTCAACAAGCTTCTCAACCGTATCGCCCCCCGCTTCGATAATATCAGCGGCGGCTATACCAGAATTTACAAACTCGGCAATCGCCGTGGCGATAATGCTGAAATGGCAATCATTGAATTCACTAAATAATTTCGGTTATTTGATTCATGATTCTTTTTGACCGGGTTTCTTTCCGGTACAAGAGCAATGAAGAAACCTCCTTTGCAATAAGGGAGGTTTCTTTTTCTTGCCGGCAAAACCTTATTCATGGCTTTATAGGTGGCAATGGAAGCGGTAAGTCTACTTATGCCAGGCTTATCGCCGGGTTGTTGCACCCCGAAGCCGGTAAAATTGAAGTTTGTGGTCTCGATACCAGCGCTGAAGACGCGCAAATTCATCGCAAAGTCGGCATTATTTTTCAAAACCCCGATAACCAGATAGTCGGCACCACAGTAGAAGAAGATATTGCTTTCGGACTTGAGAATCTGGCGATTCCAACCAATGATATGCCCGAAAAGATTCAGCAGATAGCAGAAGAGATGGGCATCGAAAACCTTCTTAAAAAGCCTGTTCATCATCTTTCTGGTGGTCAAAAGCAATTGCTTTGCATTGCATCGGTTCTGGTAATGCAACCAGAATGGCTGATTTTCGATGAACCAACTTCTCACCTGGATCCCTGGTCGCGCCGAAACTTCTGGAAAATGCTTGAAATCTTGAAACAGCAAAGACAGGTCGGTATTATTGTTATTTCGCAGGTAAGCGACGACTTCGAAAATTTTGACAGCATAAGACTTTTTGCTGATGGCGACCTTGTTTTTACCGGTTCGCCAGAAGAGCTTAAAGTAGCTAATATGGCCGACGGGCTGATTCATCTGCCCGAAAAGTGGCAGTTTGAAAAATTACGGGAAGCAGAAAATGCCTGAAGATTTACATCTCGAAAAACTTGAACTGTTTTACCAGCGGCAAAAGGTTTGTGGCCCCATAAACTGCAGGTTTTCGCGTGGCAAAATCAATCTTGTTGTCGGAAGAGCGGGCTCGGGTAAAAGCACTTTGTTGAAAGCCATTGCTGGTTTTCATAATGAGGTTAAAGGTTCGATCAGCCTGGATTCTCAGGTTTTTCAGGCTGATGGGAATATTGCTCTGGCGTTTCAAAACCCTGAAAATCTGTTTTTCAATCCGACGGTGGGCGAAGAGGTCTGTTTCGCCCTGAATCAAAAGGGGCAAAGCCGGGATTCCAATGAAGAAATCGGTAAAAAATGGCTGGAACGCTGGGGTCTTGATGCTCAAAAGTATTGGCACAAACACCCTCTGGAACTATCAGGTGGTGAAAAGCGTAAAGTTGCCTTGAGTGCGTGTACCGTTCTTTTGCCACCTGTTATCATGCTTGACGAGCCTCTTGCCGGACTAGATTATGCCGGGCAACTAAAGCTTGTAGAGATTCTGGAAGAAATAGCCTGCGACCATATCGTCCTGCTCGTGACTCATGACCCGGAATTGCTTCTTCCCATTTCATCGGGTATTCTTTTTCTGCAGAATGAAGAAGCTGATTATTACGAGATTAACCAGTTCATTCGTAATGCTGTTTCATCCTCTGATTTTTACCCGTTGCCCAAATGGTATTGCCAGGCCTTGCGTCCATTTGATGGAATCAGGGAATTTCCTATGATCAACGCAGCCTCGGTACACGAATTTCTGCAAAAGAAAGTTGAATAATTTTGCTTATTACTTTTTCGCCAAAAGAAAGTTTTTTGTATTCGATAAACCCTGTAATTAAAGGGCTTATAACCCTTTTTCTCATTATCGCTTTTTCGGTGATTGCTTCTGGCCCGGTTGAATTGGGCATTCTTCTGGCGACTGTGGTAATTTTTTCTCTTCTGGGTCGGGTCGACCTGCTTCCGATAATCTTTTCCCTGCGCAAGATATTTTTTCTTTTGTTTATCGTTGGGTTGATTCAGGGGTTCTCTCAGGGCGAGTTTGATTTTCTGCTGGCTCTGGAAGCTATTTTGAGAATAGTTGGAGTCTTTTTCTCGGCAGGAATCTTTGTAACCATTTCATCGCAGACAGAGCTTATGTATTTCTGGGAACAAACTTTCAGGCCGCTTGCTTTATTTGGTTTACCTGCCCGCGAGTTAGCTTTGGTGATGGTCATCGCCGTTCGCTTTCTGCCGGTGATACTTTCTGAAATAGATCGAATAAGAATTGCGCAAATGGCTAGAGGAGCAAAGCTTTCAGGAGGTTTTGGGCTGTCTGCGGTAAAGTCACTTTTACCCCTCATGATTCCAACCCTTTCCCTGGCTATTGTCAGAGCCGGAGACCTTGCTTTGGCAATGGAGGCAAGGGGATATTGCGTTTCAAGAAGCCGCACCAGGTTCAGGCATTATCGAGTTGAATTTATCGATCTGCTTGGTTTACTTCTTTGTTTGGGTATAATTTTCGCTTTGATGAAATTTTAAAGTTGGTTTGCTGATTAATTGTCAGTATCTGTTTTGGTTGCACCCGCATAGCCTGAATCAAGTTGCTTTTCGCCACTGTGGATAGCTTTTTCGAGCTGGCTACGCAATTCATTCGAATTTTTCAAGAGGGCTGATACATCAAGAATCCTTGCTTTAAGCTGGTTGGCGTTAAGGCCGGATCTGAATTCAGCATGGTCGCAGCTCTGGGAAAGTCTTGCGATACCCCTTGATAGAAGCAGATAGCCAGGAAAAGTAGAACCGGCCATTAGAAGCAGGGCATGAATAAAAAAATCTGCCGGCAACCAGTTTGCAGTCATCCAGCTTGAAAAGGCTCTGATTAATGTTTGAACCAATATGAAAACGGGCAGAAGATTGGCGACGAAGTTGTAAAAAATAAGGGTTTTCGATTCGATTACCGTTCTGCTTGATTCTAAAAGATCTATTTTGATTTCATTCACTGAGTACAACTGCTCTGAAATCTGAAAATCATTTTCTGGTTTTGCACCGTTCAGCATAAGATCTTCAAGAATTCTTGCCTCGTCTTTCCGGCATTCCTGAAATTTGTCAAACTCAGTTAGCCCGCGGTGATAGGCAAGTGCTAGATCTGTTGGTGAAATTCCTGAACCGATACGCGCGATGGCCCATACATACGGAAACATAAAAAGTGTTCTATGATCTGCGAGCTGGCGGTAAACTTCCTTTATTCTCGCCTGATCAGTAAGGTTATCAATTTTACTCGAAGCAAGAAACTGCTTTTGCGCCTGATTCAATCGCTCGTTAAGCTTTTCGAGGCGATCATTAAGTTTCGTGAATATTTCGTTAATCTGCGCTTTGGTATTTTCTGATTCCAGGGCGAACTTCAATCTTCTTAAACATGCTAGCTCTATTACCAGGGCGTTTTGATGAAAGCTTTTTTTTGAAAATATCTGGTTTTTAAGCCGGTTGAACTCGAATGAATCTGCTTCTCGAGCCGAAAAAGCAAAAATATTATTTTCAACGCTGTCGAAACCAAGCTCATTGATTTTCTTCCTGAAATCACGCTTCAATGATTCGCTGTCGACATCTGAAGCTGTATCTATCTTGTTTAGAACAAAAAGCCAGCGCTTTCTCGAAGCCCACTTAAGTATCGTTTCGTTTATATCGAAATTGGAGCGCTTGTCAGGGCTGGTAACATAAATAAGCAGATCCGATGTTTCTATGAGCCTTTTGGTAAGCTCATGGTTTTCTGCGTGTATGGTATCGAGATCAGGGGTGTCTACCAGAACTGCACCCTCAATAACTCCGGGAAGATAGGTTGCCTCTGAGCCAAAATTCAGAAAAGCGCGGTCAGTTTCGTTGGCCGCTATAAAAAGTTTTTGGGTGAAGCCCCTTACTGAATCCGAAGAAGGGCTGACCGAATCTTCGCCAAAAAGCTTCGAAAAAATCAGTGATTTTCCTGTTCCGGTGCCTCCGATGATGCTTATAATCAACGGTCGGGCAAAATTCTGGCTTCGGCAGAACTCAATTGAATCGAAAAGCGAACTTCGCAGTTCAATGAAGTGCTGATTGTCCGGGAAGTTTTCGCATTCTTTCGCAATTGCCTCAGCTCTCTTGAGATATGGCTCAATTCTTTCACTGTTCATATTTTTGACTGATCTCCTCGAGTTCTTTGCAGGCTTTTCGGCATTCGTCTATGCGCTTAATATCGAGTCTTTGCGCTTCCTGTTCAAGTGGTTCAGTAAAAAGAGGTTTGGCAAGTTTGCTTTGTAAAAACCTTCGGTAAGCTTCTTCACGCAGATCTTTCCACCGTCGGTGAGCTTCAAGAATCTCTTTGCCCAGGCCCATGTTGTTAAATAGAGAAAGAAGAAAACCACTTGCGGCCGAGCTGCCGCCAATAGCGGCCACGAGGCCGAGTGTGCCTATACCGCCGTCTATAAAGACATCAGCTACAAAAAGACCTGTGCCGGCTACAATGAAAAGATCGTTTATAACATTAAGCCAGACCCAGCGGTATTTATTGTTTTCAATCCAGCTTTGAAGCTTATTCCTGACAAACAGCTCCCATTCATCATCAACAGGTGGAAGGCTTATGTCAGATAGAAACGCCAGTTGCTTTCTGCACAGTTCTGTTGCCAATTTTTCGTTGCCGTAACGTTCGCGCCAGGCTTCAATCAGCTTCTCTGATTCATGGTGAAGGCGCTTTCGCTCCAGCTTGTTTCTTACTGAAACTTCGCGCCCCAGATCCTCTGTTTTCAAGCTGCTTATTTTTTGGTGAACTGCTTTTATCAGTTCCTTAAGGCTACTGCCAAGTAGAGCTATGGGTTTTATAAGTCGCTGTAATAGGCTTGGGCGATTTTCTTCAAGTAACTTTTTTATCATTGCCAGAATATGAAAAACCGGAAATTCCTCGCCGACTATTCTGCTTGCGGCTTTTGCCATCTGCTGTCGAATTTTGTCAAGACTTGCTTGCAGCTCATAGCTGCGCTTCTCGGCCGACTTACATATCTTCAGGCACGATTCAACTCCCAGAGAAATTGATTGCAGATAATGAGATAGAATAATTCTCAATCCTTTTTGCGAAAAGATAAAATCTGAAAAATCAAGCTCGGTATTGGCAAGCGGACTAAAAATGGATAATTCAAAATTGCTTGCTCTGGGGGAATAATAAAATGGTGCCGCCTTCAGATAGTCTAAAAGTGGTATCTGGTTCGCGCGAAGTTCCTGAAAGTCTTCATCCTGACTTGCGAATTGCAATAGGTCAAGTCTCACTGCATGTGCGCTTTCTGTTAAGTTTTCTGCATCCAGTTTGGTCAACAGGTAGGTTAGGCTTCCTGAAAGACGGCAACATTTTTTTAAAAAATCATAGGATTTTTGATCTTTATAAGCCTCTGTATAGACTGTGTAGATAATAGAATCGGCTCTTTCGATCATTTGTTCTGCTTTATTCCAATTTGTGGTTTCTGTGGTGTTAAAGTCAGGAATGTCTACCAGGCAAAGCCAGAAATCTGATTTGGGCTGGTTATAAGGAGCCTTGAAAAGTTGAGAGGCCGGTGTGTTTCTGTTTCTCAGGTCTTCGGGGTGCAAAAGATCCACGAGTTGAAATCCGGGAAAAATTGAGTGCGGATCAAAATCTTTATAAATCTGTTCGGGCACTGCCACAACCGATGAAAAGGTCATTGGTCTTACGGCTCCTCCGGCAGGTGTGTTCAATCCGGTCAGCATATTGAAAATCGTGCTTTTGCCCGCACCGCTGGGACCCACGAGAGAACATATAATGACTGGTTTCCCTGCTATTTCTATATGTCTTGCAGGCAACTTCTTTAATTGCAAGAATCCGGTTTTTTCCTTTTCAGTGAAAAGGTGTTCGGTGTCCAGGCTTTCGCTAAGGAGAGGGATCTCTTGCAGTAGAAAGGAGATGTGGTGATGCATCTCTGAAAAAAGATTGTTAACTGGTAACTTTTTCAATGTTCAAGCGGTCTTTCGTTACGATTTGAAAAATGATTTCCTTGATAATATAATACTTAAATAAAGTTTTTCATAGGGGAGATCATTAATTTATGCTTTTGAGAGTGTTTGCGCTTGTTTTAATGCTTTTCATAAATACTGTAACAGCCGCAGAAAGTATTTCAAGGAATGCATGTGACGGGGTCGATTGCGTTTCGCCTGTTGTCGTGCTGGATTCGGCAACCAAAGTAGAGGGAGAAAATTCTCTTAAAATTGTTGCTGTAGCACCCTGTCGTGTGACAGTCGGTCGATTCAGCGGTACCGATTTTGATAACTTTACCTTAAAAACCACTGCGAAAATAAAGGCAGAGCTTGAAACCGGGGTGGTTGTTCTTGAAACCCTTGTAAAATCAAAGGGGGGCTTCTATTTTTCAAGAGCTATGGATCAGCAGATTGGCCCTAAAACTCAATGGCAAAAGGTTTTTACCAGGTTTTTCTTCAAAGAAAAAGAGAGACCTGATGAAATCTTTGTTAATCTCATTATCGAAGGCAATGGTACGGTTTGGGTAGACGACATCAATATCGAAAAAGAAAAATTGCCCACAATGTCTGAAAAGTAGAGAGGATTTATGACAACCAGAGTTTTGTTGGTTGAAGATGATTATATGGTCGCAGGGGCTCTTCATTTAATGCTGGAAAGAATGGGACTTGACTGTGATTATGCTCGAAATGAAAATGAGGCCATGAATTTGTTTCGAAGAACTATTGATAGCGAAAACGAATATCAGATAGTTGTGGTAGATCTGGTTCTTGGCGAAAACGGGAATGGTGGCGCAGAATTGATGAAGCAGATTCGGGAGCTCAGGCCACAGATAACCTCAATTCTTTGTAGCGGTTACACAAGCAGCATGGTGGTTAAGCATTATAAAGAGCATGGTTTTGATTTTTGTTTAAAGAAGCCATTCTCCTGGAAGACCTTTAAAGAGCTGCTATCAGAAAATTTGCATGAAAAAACGATGGCATACTGATTTGGTACAGTTTGGTTTTGCAATAGTAAAAAAGTCACGTTTTTTCGAGCAACGAATCTTGATTTGGTGCGTGTTTTACTCGTTGTCTTAAAAAAAATAAAAAAAAGTAAAAATATTGTTGACTTAGATGCTCGTATTTGATAATATGAACTTCCTGCCACGGCAGGTGAGGCGAAAAAGTGCCTGAAGATGTTTTAAAGGGTGCTGCCGAC
>JASURT010000065.1 GCA_030446435.1 Candidatus Ozemibacter sp. | reverse complement strand
CCTGGGCTTCTTTATCTATGGGGGTGGGTTCTTGTACAGAAAGAACCGGCAGGTCGTGAATCTGACTTTTTACCCGGGTAGGGACCTGATTAAAAAAGTCAATCTGATAAGAATACTGAATTCCCTTTACTGAAATAGCCATACCTATTAAAATAATATCCCGAATTCATCGTTTGTGCCAGAGCCAGACACTAAATTTTCAAACAAAATTTGAAAGGGAAAGATTTTGAAAAAACGCTACCAATATCCCGAAAGCCCTGTCAAGACCGTCACTGAGAAAATATATGACTATGAAAATGTAGATCATTTCAGATGGCTGGAGGGCGACGAAAATGGGGAAACAACAGACGAAGTCGCACGCTGGACCGATGCCCAGAACAATTTTACCAGAGAGATTCTTGATAATCTTCCCGGGCGCGCTGAACTCGAGAAAAGAATAACGCCTCTTCTTCAAATCGAAAGCTTTTCTATTCCGGTAATGGCCGGTAACCGGATTTTTTATTCAAAACGTGAAGGCTCAGAGAATCAGCCGGTAAACTATTACGTCGACCAAAAAGATGGGGTCGAAAGAGTTTTGATCAACCCCAATCAGCTTGACGAAACCGGGCTTACCGCCATTTCATGGATCGCACCGACCAGGGATGGGCGGCTTGTCGCATACGGTAAATACAAAAGCGGCGATGAAAACTCTCAGCTTTTTATCATAAACCCTGAAACAGGCGAACATTTGCCAGAAACCATTTCGGGTAAAGTCGGAATGGTATTCTGGTTACCCGATAGCTCAGGCTTCATTTACAGTCGCCTGTCAGATTTGAAAAATCCTTATTCCCGGCAGATTTGTTTTCATAGACCAGGGCAAAACCCTGAATCAGACGCGATAATTTTCGAGCAATACAAAGACGGGCCGATGGCAACGACCTGGGGTCCGTTCGCAACACTTTCAGACGATGGAAAGTGGTTCATTCTCGGTTATCATACCGGCACAAGATCTAACGATCTCTGGATTGCCGACTTTAATCGCTGGTTGAAGACGGGCAAACTTGAGCTGAAAGAGATTGCAACCGATATTTCTGCAACCTTTCACGGCACGATAAATGACGACAAACTTTATATTTATACGAACCATGAAGCGCCGAACGGTAAAATTCTCGTTGCCGATCCGAACAATCCGGCTCTTGAACAAGCGCGGGTTTTTATTGACCACAAAAACGATTCGGTAATTGAAAATTACGGATTCACCGCTGACAGTCTTTTAATTGAATACCAGAGAAACGCTTCTTCCCAGGTGATTCAATTTAACAAAGGTGGCGAAAAGGTAAAAGAAATTAAACTTCCGGATATCGGAACTGCTGAAATATCGACAGACCCAGAAAAGCATGAGTATTATCTTGGTTTTACCTCATTCAACAGACCACGCATGGTTTTTCATTGCGATGATCGAAACAACGATCAACAAATGTGGAAACAGACTCAGCTCGATTTAAGCCTCGATGATATTGAAGTTACGCAAGAATGGTTCTTTTCTGAAGACCAGACCAAAGTCAGCATGTTTCTGGTTCACAAAAAGAACCTTGAATACAATCAGCAAAACCCGACACTTATTTATGGGTATGGCGGTTTTGCTATTGGCATGACACCGGCCTTTTCGCCCCTTCTTTGCCCCTGGCTGGAAGACGGTGGCGTTTATGCGCTGGTTAATCTGCGTGGTGGCAACGAATATGGCGATTCATGGCACAGTGATGGCATGCTTGACAAGAAAAAGAATGTTTTCGCTGATCTTGAAGCTGCCGCCCAGTGCCTTATCGACAAAAAAATTACCTGCTCAGATAAACTTGCAGTTATGGGACGTTCGAATGGAGGATTGCTTACCGGCGCCGCTCTTACGCGCCGCCCCGATCTTTATAAGGCGGTTGTGTGCGGCGTGCCTTTACTTGATATGTTGCGTTATCAAAAATTTCTCATGGCAAGATTCTGGGTGCCGGAATACGGCACAGCAGAAAATCAAGAGCACCTGCAGTGGCTGATCGAGTATTCTCCGTATCAGAACATAAAAGAAGGAGTCGATTACCCGGCAACCTTTATTTATTCAGGTGAAAATGACACCAGAGTTCATCCTATGCACGCTCGCAAAATGGCGGCAGCTCTGCAGAACTTTTCGGGTTCGGCCGACACCAAACCAATTTTGTTATGGATCGACAGGAATTCGGGGCACGGGCAGGGTAAGCCCCTGAATATCAAAGTGCTTGAAGAAACCGATCAGTGGTTATTTTTGCGCTGGCAGACAGGAATGTCGGCAACAAAATGAAACTTGCACTTTTTGATTTTGACGGAACCATAACAACGCACGACAGCTACCGTGAGTTTCTCAGATTTATTGTGGGAACGCGAAAACTGATTCTCGGTTCTTTGTTGCTTTCGCCCTGGCTTCTGGGCTACAAGATCGGGCTTATAAAGAATTATCATGCCAAACAGGTTGTTACCAGCTGGTTTCTCAAGGGTATGAGCAAGGAAGCCTTTGAAACAAAAGCTGCCGAATTCGTGCAGAAGAAACTCAACAGCATGATCAGGCCGGCGGCAATGAAGAAGATTCTCTGGCACTATCAGCAGTCGCACAGAATCATTGTGGTTTCAGCTTCTTTCGAAGATTATCTGGCTGTCTGGTGTCGACAGCATCAGCTGGAGGTTATCGGCACCTGCCTGGAATGGCAGAATGACCAGCTTACCGGCAATTTTGCCACACCCAATTGTTATGGGCCTGAAAAAGTGAGACGCATCAAGCAGAAACTCAATCCCGAAGATTACGAAGAAGTCTTTGCTTACGGCGATACTCGCGGAGATTATGAAATGCTTGAGATGGCAGACCACAAAGGATACCGGATTTTTTAAAAAAAGTTAAGAATTCAATTACCCGTCCAAGTGTGATACAATCATGCAAAATGAAATCAGCCAAGGGAAGGAGCTTTAAATTGAAAAGCAAACACTACTTATACGCAATATTGCTGATCTTTTGTCTGAGCAACTGTGCTATTTTTGCCCAGACAAGCGATATGCTTCTGAAAGAGAACACTGAAGCGCTCAATGCAAACACTGCCGCAGTCAGAAAATTGACAGAAATTCTTGAAAAAGGTGGTTTAAGACCTGTAACAGGCGTTGAAACATCTTCTGTCGAGATCTCTGATCAGGAAATCAGTGGCAATGTAGATGCAAGCATCAAACAAATGCTTAAAACCCTGAAATGGGAAACCAACACTGAATACAAAGGCATGGGCAGCAAAGATGCAAAAAAGGGTGGCACTCTTAAATATGTAGAAACTTCCTTTCCGCCAACTCTGAGAACCTGCGGAAAAAATGCAAATTCAACCTTTTTAAGTATGCTTGTCGGTCTTTGTTATGAAGCGATGCTTGATCTTGATCCCGTTACCTTACGCTATGTACCGAACCTGGCCAAAAGATGGGGCGTGGCAGACGACAAAGTTACCTTCTTTTTCGAAATAGACGAAAGAGCCAGATGGTCAGACGGCAAGCCGGTTGTTGCGAACGACGTTGTTGCAACCTGGGAACTTTATACTGACCCCGGAATCGAAGACCCTTTTTCAAATGACTACTATAGCAAATACGAAAAGCCGGTCGCCGTAACTGATCGTATCGTTATGATCAGATCAAAGCTCATGAACTGGCGTGCATTCATGTCGGCAGGTTTTATGACAATTCTTCCCGGTCATATTATCAGCAAAATTGATGGTAAACAGTATCTTGAAGAATACCAGTTCAAGCTCATGCCCGGCTCAGGACCTTATACTTACGACAGTTCGAAGGTAAACGAAGAAATCAATCTCAGTCGCCGAACCGATTGGTGGCAGGCTGACCTTGAAAGAACCCAGGGCTATAACAACTTCGACAAGCTGAATTTCATTTTCATTCAGGATGAAAACCTGGTTAAAGAAAAGTTCAAAAAAGGCGAACTCGACTGGATTTATGTTAACGTGGCCCGTGAATGGCATCAGGAATTTACCCCGGCCATGTTGCCCCAGATTGCAAACGGCTGGATTCAGAAGCGAAAAGTCTTTACCCATAGACCCATAGGCGTTTCGGGTATCGCTTTCAATATGAGAAAGCCGCCTTTCAACGATATCAGAGTCAGAAAAGCCATTGCCCATCTTTACAATCGAGAAAAAATGATGGATAAGCTTTTTTTCAATGAATACAACTATCTCGATTCATTTTATCCGAATTCGCTATACGAGAACCCCAACAACCCCAAAATCAGATATAATCCTGATGAAGCGGTAAAGCTTCTCGAAGAAGCCGGCTGGTTACAGAGAAACCGTGACGCCGAAGGCTGGCTGACTAAAGATGGCAAAAGATTCGAACTCAGTCTCAACTATGTTCAAAAAAGCTCTGAAAGAATTCTGACCATTTTTCAGGAAGACCTGAAAGACGTAGGAATCAAACTGAATCTTAAACAGGTTACCTGGGCAACTGATATCAAAGAAGTAGGCGAAAGAAACTTTGAAATGAGCTCGCGAGCCTACAGCGGCCTTCTTTTCCCTAATCCGGAAAGCTCTATGCACTCTAAATTTGCTGATCTCAATAACAATAACAATATCTGGGGTCTTAAAAACAAAAGAATCGACGAGATCTGTGAAAAATACCCCTTGATGTTCGACCCTGATGAAAGAATTGCCGCAATCAGAGAAATCGACGGTATCGTCTGCAGCCTTCACCTTTATGCTCTGGGCTGGTATGCTGCGCACACAAGACTTCTCTTCTGGAACAAATTCGGAATGCCGGAATATATTCTTTCAAAAACCGGTGACCATCGAACCCTGGTCAATTTGTGGTGGTTCGACGAAGAAAAAGCAAAAAAACTTGCCGATGCAAGAGCCAACAATAAAGAACTACCGATCGGCCCTGAAGAAGTTCGCTGGTGGGATGAGCATTATCCGCCCAGCAAAACCAAAGCAGAGGAAGTTAAGTAATGTATAGTTATTTTATTCGCAGATTTTTACTTATAATTCCAACCTTCATTGGTATTACGTTTTTGTGTTTTACCGTTACCAGATTTGTGCCGGGTGGCCCGGTCGAACAGGCGGTTCTGCGCTTTCAGCAGGCAGCTGCACAGCATGGTGAAGGTGGCGCGGGCAGCTCGACTTCGACTGACCGTCAGGGGCAGATTTCAGAAGAAATGATGCAGCGATTGAAAGAAATTTACGGTTTCGATAAACCCTTTTATATCGCATATGTTCATTGGCTCTGGAGAGTATTACACCTCGATCTTGGTGTTTCAGACACTTATTCGAGACCAGTCTGGGATCTGATAAAAGAAAAGTTTCCCATATCGATCTGGTTTGGTTTAACCGGCTTCGTTCTCTCATACAGCATCTGTATTCCGCTTGGGGTATGGAAAGCCGTGAAGCACGGCTCGACGTTCGACACTGCCAGTTCATTCATGGTGTTCGTCGCTTATTCGGTGCCTGGCTGGACTGCGGGGGTCATTTTGCTGATGCTTCTTGGCGGTGGCTCATACTGGGATGTCTTCCCCCTGGGGGGCATTCAAAGCACTGCCATTACTTCTGAATCCTATCTGGCAGGCTACCTTCTCGAGGGCAGCAAAGCCATAAACCTTCCGGCTGAAGTTCGCAAAGAATACCCCGATCTTAAAGACGAAGAGATCATCAATTCAAATCACCCGGCCTTTGCCAAAATCCCCGCTGACAAACGAGAAAAACTGCAAAAAGGCTCACATTCCGACCTGAGCTCTTTCGGTCGATTTTTAGACAAGGCCAGGCACATGGTTTTGCCTGTTTTCTGTTATGTCCTGGGAATGTTCGCTTCGATGACGGTGCTGATGAAAAACTCGCTAATGGAAAACCTTGGGCAGGACTACGTCAGAACTGCATTTGCCAAGGGGCTTTCTGAAAAGACGGTTATTTTCAAGCACGCCCTGCGAAATTCACTCATTCCGATCGCCACAGGCCTTGGACACATGCTTTCACTTATTCTTGCCGGTTCTTACCTGATTGAAAAGGTTTTTAACATCAAGGGCTTTGGCCTTCTTGGTTATGAATCACTAATTGCGAGAGATTACCCGGTTACTCTCGGAATTCTGGTCATAGGCTCATTGCTTAAACTTTTCGGCAACATCTTTTCAGACATTCTCTATTGTGTAATTGACCCAAGGATCAGGTTCTCATGATGAATAAAAAGCTAATTAAAAACTATCTCATTAAATTAACCGGTTTAGTTCTCTTCTATCTTTTCTATTCCTGGATTCTACCTGATATTGGCACCCAGAACACTTCAACCGGCGGTTCAGACCCATTAGAAAACGTATTGCTGCTTGGTCTTACCATTGCATCGTTCATCTGGGTATTGCCGATCATTATTTCAGGGTTGGAATCATTTAAAATGTTCTTTACCAGCCCGATCTTCAAAAGACGCTGGAATAAATTCAAAACCCTGAAACGCGGGTATTACGCGTTTATTTTCGTCATAATCATCTTTGGTCTTTCTTTCTTCAGTGAATTTCTGATTAACAGCAAAGCCATCTTTGTTAAATATCAGGGGAAAATTCATTTTACGCTGTTCAGTTTTGAAAGTGCCAGAGCGTTCGGCCTTAAAGGATATGGAATTCCAAACTATCGCCGAATGAAAGAAATTTACAACGTGCGTAATCAGGAGCGACGTGAAAGAATAGCCAACAACCAGGCGACTGAAGAAGATAAAAAGTATCTTGAATGGGGCGATGACTGGGTTTTGTTGCCCATTTACCCCTATGGTCCGCTCGAATCTCTTCTCGACGAATTGCCTTGCCGACCGCCGCATCCGCCTTCATGGGCAGAAAGCAAATGGCGACAGGAATTTTTTGATGAAGGCCTTTATGTTCTGCCGAAAAAAATGCCTTCAAAACAAGAGATTGCCGAAAAATACGGCCGACCTCAGTGGCAGGATCTCGATCAGGTCGATCTTTACCATCGCCTTGCTCTCGATGGCCTGCTTCCGCTTAAAGAAGGGGTTAAAAAGCCCGGAACCTTTCAGCATCTGCTTGGCACCGACGACCGTGGTCGAGACGTGTTTGCCCGAATGGTTTATGGTTTCAGAACTTCGGTATCGTTCGCATTAGTCGTAACCTTTCTATGTTACATGATCGGTATTTCGATCGGGGCCTTACTTGGTTTTTATGGCGGAAAATTCGACATTATCATGCAGCGAATCGTCGAAATCTGGTCGGCAATGCCATTTTTGTATACGGTGATGATTTTTGCCGCGATCATGATACCCAATTTCTGGATGCTGGTAATAATTCTGGTGCTCTTCAAATGGATGGGTATGACCTATTACATTCGCGGTGAATTTTTGAGAGAAAAATCAAAAGACTACGTTGCTGCGGCCAGAGCAATCGGCTGCACTGACGGCGCCATAATCTTCAAGCATATTCTGCCTAATGCGCTTACACCGGTCATTTCGTTCGCCCCATTTGCGGTTGTGGCCAATATCGGCGCGCTGGTTTCTCTTGACTTCCTTGGTTTCGGGCTTCCGGCACCGACCCCTTCATGGGGTGAGCTGCTTGGACAGGGCCTTGGAAATCTGCACAAGGAATGGCTGATTCTCTCGCCAACGGTTGCCATGTTCCTGACTCTTCTGCTTGTTTCTTTCATCGGTGAAGCAATTCGTGAAGCCTTTGACCCGAAACAGTATTCGAGATTGAGATAAGGAGCAACATCATGGCAAAAGAACTTTTAACAGTAAAAAATCTGAAAACATATTTCAAAACTGAAGCCGGAGTAGCCAAAGCTGTTGATGGTGTTGACTTCACTATCTTCGAGGGCGAAGTTCTCGGCATTGTCGGCGAGTCCGGCTCAGGCAAGTCGGTTACTTCATTGTCGATAATGCAGCTGATTCCGAATCCGCCAGGCGAAATCGTAGATGGTCAGATCGTCTTCGAAGGCAAAGATCTTCTCGACTCATATCGAGCCAAAGACTATGACGCAATCAGAAAAATCAGAGGAAACAAGATTTCAATGATTTTTCAGGAACCGATGACGAGTCTGAACCCGGTCTTTACTATCGGCGAGCAGGTTGCTGAAGCCTTGATTCTGCACCAGAATCTTCAAAAAAACGAAGCTCTCGATCGGGCGGCCGAAATGCTCGACCTGGTTGGTATACCGTCTGCCAGAGAACGTTTGAACGAGTATCCCCATCAATTTTCGGGCGGAATGCGCCAGCGCGTCATGATTGCCATGGCGCTGGCCTGTAATCCCTCGTTGTTGATAGCTGACGAGCCGACCACTGCGCTTGACGTTACCATTCAGGCGCAAATTCTCGAGCTGATGCTTGATGTAAAAAAGAAAACCAAAAATGCCGCGATTCTTCTGATCACGCATGAC
Source organism: Candidatus Ozemibacter sp. (assembly GCA_030446435.1). Taxonomy (GTDB): domain Bacteria; phylum Muiribacteriota; class Ozemobacteria; order Ozemobacterales; family Ozemobacteraceae; genus DYKG01. Next base: position 7,334 of record JASURT010000065.1, on the reverse strand, counting down.
ATGGCCGTGGTTGCCGAAACCTGCCAGAGGGTAGTGGTTATGTATTGCGGTAAAATTCAGGAAATTGCCGATGTGAAAACCATTTTCACTTCTCCCCAGCACCCTTACACCCAGGGTTTGTTAGCATCTCTGCCAAAGCCTGGCCAGAAAGTCGAAAGACTGGCGACCATCGACGGTATGGTTCCATCGCTGTTCAATCTTCCCAAAGGCTGCAGTTTCTGCACCAGATGCCCGAAGAAAATCGATATCTGCGAAACGGTGCCACCTGAAATGGTCGAAACCGCTCCGGGGCATTTTGTGCGCTGTCATCTGGTCAAACCCATGAATCAGAAGAACAACTGAAAGAAGGAGCAAAAACAATGAATCAAACTGAAAATCAAGAAAAAATCCTTCTCGAAGTGAAAAATCTGAAGATGTATTTTCCGGTTCTTGGCGGGGTTTTTAAGCGAAAAGTCGCCGACGTAAAAGCAATCGACGGAATTTCTTTCAATCTTAAAGAGGGTGAAACTCTGGGCCTTGTCGGTGAATCCGGCTGCGGCAAATCAACAACCGGCAAGTGTCTGATTAATCTTTACACTCCAACTTCGGGACAAATTCTTTTTAACTCTAAACTTACCGGCGAGGTACCGGTGGTTGCGGTTAAAGAAGGTTCAACCTCGGTTAAAGTTCCGGCTTTCAGTATTCCGACGCCTTTAAAGGTTGATATCGCCCAGCTGAATAACAACCAGATGCGACCTTTTCGTTCAGAAATACAGATGATATTTCAGGACCCATATGCCTCTTTGAACCCGAGAATGACGGTCAAAGACATTATTCTCGAACCGATGTCAATTCATGAACCTGATTTGAGTCATGCCCAGAAAGAAGAAAAAGTTGCCTTGCTTATGGAAAAGGTCGGGCTTTCAGCTGAACAGGCACTTAGATATCCTCATGAATTCTCCGGGGGCCAACGTCAGCGAATTGGTATTGCCCGTGCTCTGGCCACTAATCCTCGTCTTGTCATTGCCGATGAACCTGTTTCGGCTCTCGACGTTTCGATTCAGGCTCAGGTAATCAATCTGATGCAGGATCTGCAGAAAGAATTCGGTTTGACCTATATCTTCATCGCTCATGATCTGGCTGTTGTAGAGCATATTTCGGACCGAATCGCCGTAATGTATCTTGGTAATATCGTAGAAATTGCTGAATCTGAAGAATTGTTTCAGAATCCCAAACACCCTTATACCAGGGCGCTTTTATCGGCAATTCCCCGACCTGACCCTGTGAACAAGCGCGAAAAGCGCATTGTTCTTGAAGGCGATGTTCCAACTCCGCTTAACAAACCCTCTGGCTGCGGCTTTAGGACCAGATGTCCCATTGCCCGCCCAGAATGTTCAAAAGGTGTTCCTGAAACGATCGAAATAAAGCCCGGTCATCTGGTCGCCTGTCCTTATCACGATTCATACAACAAGAATTAAGTTTCGAGGTAAGCCGATGCGAGTTTCAAGGTCTCTGCCCATCGTTCTGGTTGCGATAATTATGCTTTTCTGCACGAAATCTGGCTGGTCATCTTATCCGGCAGGTCTCGCAGAAGAAAACGAGTATTTTATCTATGCCCCTGAAGGATTGAACCCTGATCAGGTTTATCCGCTGATTGTGGCGTTTTCTCCCGGAGCGAACGGCAGAGGCCTGATAAAAACCTGGCAAAAACATGCCGAAGAGCATAAATGTGTTTTATTCGCCTCGAAAATTATCAAAAACGGCATGGATATTCCTTTGTATCTAAAACGAATCAAGAAACTTATCAACGAAAGAATCGCGGCCCAATACCCGATAGCGCCTGAGTGTATCATCACTGTGGGCACTTCGGGTGGCGGAATGGCAGCACATCTTTTTTCGTTCTTTCATCCTGATGTAGTTGCAGGTGTAATTACCAGCGTCGGTTACATTCACGAAAACAGTCTTAAACACAAAGAAACCTACCCGCAAAGCAAGATTTGCGCTTTTTTGACCAGTCCCACCGACTTCAATTACAAACTGATGAAAGAAGATGTTAAGTTTCTCAAAAATCTTAACTGGAACACGCTTTGGCTTGAATTTGAAGGTGGACACCGAACAGCCCCTGAAGAAATCCGCGACCAGGCTTTGGGTTGGATGATTTCTCAGCCTGAAATTACTGATAAACTGATCAAGAATTGAATTCATCTTCTTTATTACCAGAGATTTTCATCGGAGATCTGAGAATTCAGATTCTCTCAGATTTTCTCATTCGCTTCGAAAAGGCTGATGCTACCGGCTTTGAAGATCAGACAACCTTTCATGTTTTAAGTCGTTTCTTTTCTTTTCCGGCTTTTGAAGTGAAATTTCAGAAATCCTCAGTCAGAGTTTCGACCAGATCGGTTAGTTTCGAGATTCCACTTTATTTGAAGTCGCTGGATGAGCTGAGGTTTAAAACAGATAAGGGCTGGTTTCGCATTAAACAGCCGCAACCCGGTCCGGTTGATTTGCCCGAACCGGGCTTATTGCCTGAAATTTGGGTTTTAAGTGATTACCCGAGAATTATTCCTCCCGAAATGGGTGCCACCGCACCTTCAGAAGAACATGCCGATGACCTGCTATCTGGCTGGCAAATCAGTGACAACAGCGTCGATTTCTACATTTTTTTCCCAAAAGCCTCCGGATATGAAAGATTTCGGCGCGAGCTGACAAGCCTTACCGGTCAGATACCCCTGTTGCCGAAGCACGCGCTTGGTTTCATCTATAGTCGTTATCATCCTTTCAGAGATTCTGAGATTTTCGATATTGTCAGAAAGTATAAATTGCGCAAGATGCCAATTGATATGTTTATCGTCGACACCGACTGGAGGGTAGGGGGAAACACAGGCTACGAGGTTAACACCGAGCTTTTTCCAGATATCGAAAGTTTTTTTTCCATAATGCACGAAAAAAACATCAGGGTAATGTTCAACGATCACCCTGAACCTTACGAACCTTTCCCACTCGCACCGCAAGAGCTTCAGGCCCGCGAAAACGATCTGAATGCTTTGCTAGATAAAGGTCTCGACAGCTGGTGGTATGATCGTAACTGGAAGGTTTCACTCGATGAGCCTGCACCCGGGCTTGGTAAAGATATCTGGGGCATGCGTCTTTTTTATGATATTACCCAGAAACTTAAACCATTGGCCCGAGTGATGATACTGGCCAATGTGCCCGGTATTAAAAATGGTGAAAGGGCGAAACCTTCAAATATTGCGACCCACCGTTACCCGATCTGGTGGACCGGTGATACAGAGCCTGACTGGTCTAGTCTTAAACTTGCCGTAAAAAATGCCGTTGAAGAGGGAATAAGGTCACTGTTGCCCTACGTAAGTGATGATTTGGGCGGGCATTTTGGCCAGCCCGAACCTGAGCTTTTTTCAAGGTTTTTGCAATTTGGCTGTTTTGCACCGATCTTCAGAACCCACTGCACTGCCGGCCAAAATCGCGACCCATGGAACTATGGCGATGAAGTTGAAAGGGTGATGGGCAACTATCTTGGTTTGAGACTCAAATTGCTGCCATATATTTATTCAGCGGCAAAAAGAGCCACAGATGAGGGCTTGCCGATTTTGCGAAGACTCGACTTTGAATTTCCGGAATTTGAAGAAGCAAGAGATTTTTCGCAGTATCTTTTTGGTGACAATCTTTTGGTGGCACCGGTTTTCGAGCCGGTAAAAAAGTATGAGAACTTTTCCTTGCCGCATTCAATTAGAGAAATCTGGATTCCACCGGGTTATTGGCACAATGCCTGGAATGGCAAGCTTTACACAGGACCGGCAAGAATTTTTTACCGCGCAGCTGAATGGGTGACACCGGTCTTTGTAAAGAATGGTTCCATAATCATTTCACAGCCTGAAAGCGAAAACTCTGCCACACAGACATGGCAGAAGCTGGTTTTAGATGTTTTTGTGCCGGAAAAGCAGCAGCAGGCTGAAAGCATTCTTTACGAAGACGATGGCTATTCCAACGCTTACCTCGAGGGCAAATCGAGCACTACTAATCTGGTTTTATCGAGAATTTCAGATGAACTTTCCCTTAAAATTCATGCGCCCGAGGGAGAATTTTCTCAAGCCCGGCAAAATAGAAGCTGGTTGATTCGCTTTCATTTTTCGCATCTTTCAAAAATGGCTTCAATTATGCTCGATGATCATTTGTTGATGCCCGACCAGTATAAATTTATCAACAAATATGACCGGGTGCCTGCCGTGCCGTTTATTTGCCGGCCTGGCTTTGTTGGCAATGAGTCAGGAGATACCGTTGAACTGATGGTAGAAAATTACAGTCTTGATCGTGGCTTACAAATTAAATTGAAGTTAACCCCGCTTCAGTCTATTTGATCAAGTGCCGCTTCCTTAAATTCGAGCCATTTTGTCATCAAAAAATTCTTAACTTCAGTTTGGGCATTGCTTTCGGTCAGAGAATACTTTTCAAGCAGAGGCAGATAGTCCAGATCAGGTAAATGCCCTATTTCCTTATTCAAGAAAGCATTTGCAATCACAACCGGTTCGATAATTTCGGCAAACCTGCCGCTGGGTTGAATATGATGTTCTTTGATGCAACAAAGAAGATAAGCAGGCATTCCCCAGCCAAAGCATAATTTTTCGCCGATTTCACAATGGTCAAGACCGAAAACCTTTCTTTCGGCCATTACTTTGGTGATCATGCTCTGGTTTTGTATTTCGCAGACCTTGTCGAACTCTTCAGCAAAGCAATACTGCAAAGCCAGCGCGCCAATATCGTGCAGCAAGCCGGCAACTCGAATTTTCGCGAGTAATTTGGTATCTTCGCTGATTCTGCCCGCTAATTTTACCGCCAGGTAAGATACCGCTTCTGCATGGTTTAACAGGTTTTTCTGTTTACTGAAGTATCTGGTTGCAAGATTGTGAAAAATAAGCTGCACCAGAACCTGGCGAAAACCATCTATGCCAATATAGGCTAGTGCCTGATCAAGATCCTGGGCTTTGCTTCTACGAATAAAATATGCAGAATTGGCAATTTGCATGATTCTGGCGATCAACAAAGGTTCGTGAGCTATCTTTTCTTCAAGGTCAGAAAAGCTTACAGCCGGGTTGCTGGTCATTTGCAAAAGATCGAGCGCAGAGCTTTTAAAAGGGGTTATTTCAGCAAACTCTCGTGAAATTTTCTTCGATATTTTCGCAATTTTAAGCCTTAAAACCGCGTCTTCGGTTGAATTAAAATTTTCAGCAAAATCAAGCGAAAAAGGTGCCTGATCATCGCTTAGCAGAACAATCTTTAAATTAATCTTTTTCGCCAGCTCTTTCAGTTTTTCTTCAACATTGGCTTCAAGTGAGGTATGAGGCGGCAGAGTAAGAACCAGATCAGAAAATTTTCGTGTCAGAATAAAAGCCGTTTTCAATGCTTCATTCGTTGCATCGATCTGGTCATCGATGCAAATGACTTCGATAATTTTTAGACCCCAATCTCTGACAATGTATGGGTGTTCATGCAGATACTTTTCCAATTGCTAACCTCTCTGCTGTAAATATATCACGAACAGAAAAAAATTTCGCAATGCCAGATCGGGATTTCTTCAATTTTAACCAAACATTTCGCTCAGCAAAAACGTATGTTTGACAGTTGGGCCATTTAGAACCATAATGATTTTAATTTAGAGGATCGAAGGCACGAGGCCAAAATTATATGCGGATTCTTTATCTTTTTTTTGCTTTTTTTCTTCTTTCGGTATCAGGTTTTGCTGATCCAGCCAGCTTCAGTGATTCTTTACCTAAAGTGCATATAAAAGTAGGCATTTATGCGAATCCCCCCAAGATTTTTATTGATCAGAACGGCAAAGCTGCAGGTTTCTTCGTTGATTTACTCAATGAAATTGCGCGATTGGAAAACTGGCAAATTGAGTATGTAAATCAGCCCTGGCCCTTATTGCTGCAGAATCTTAAAGACGGAAAAATTGACCTTTTACCCGATGTTGGGCACACAGAATCCAGGGCAAACACCTATGATTTAAATAAAATCACTGTTGTATCCGACTGGTTTCAGATTTTTTCAAATCCCAAAATTGAAATTAAAAGCCTGCTGGATCTGGATGGTTACAGAATAGCTATTCTTGCCGGCTCAATACAGCTGGATTATCTTAATAATCTCGTAAAGAATCTCGATCAAAAATTAACAATTGTCGAAAAAGACGACTATGAAACTATCTTTAACACTGTTGCCGGCGGCGAAGCCGACATTCTCGTTTCAAACCGTTTTGCCGGCAAAATTCTCGGTCCCAGATACGGCGTTAAAGAAACTTCGTTGATTTTTAATCCGACCAGTCTTCATTTTGCCTGCACAAAAGGTAAGAAGCGCTTTATTCTGGAACGCATCGACAAACATCTTGAAATCTGGAAAAAAGACCCGGATTCATTTTATTATCGCAGTCTGTCTGCCAATCTTGATGGCGTAGCTCAATCAAAATTCATACCGGTATGGTTAAAAAACCTTATTGTTTCTATGCTCGCAGTTATTGGTTTCAGCTTTGTAACCATCGCTCTTTTCAGGTCTCAGTTGAATAAAAGAACTTCTGAGTTGCAACAAAGCAATGTGCGGCTCGAAAAAGCACTGAACGATTTACAAAAGGCTTACGAAAAAGCGGTAACCCAGGAAAGACTTAATCAATTGGGCCAGATGGTAAGTGGCATCTCTCATGATTTCAACAATATTCTGATGCCGATAAACGGCTTAACCGACCTGATGCTCAGCGACGAAGCCATACTCGATGACAAAAAAACGGTAAAATACTACCTTAATACCATATTAGCTGCCAGCCACGATGGTGGAGAGCTGGTAAAAAGTATGAAAGAGTTTTATCGGATTAATGAAAAAAAACTTGAAAAAGATCCTGTAGACCTTAATGAACTGATTCAGAACGTAATAACCTTAACTTCACCCAAATGGAAGGAACAGCCAAAGAAAGCTGGTATTTCCATCGATATCGATTTTAATCCGGGCAAGATTTCAAGTATCGATGCCAGCAGATTTCAGATTCGCGAAATGATTGTAAACCTTCTTTTTAACGCAGTAGATGCGATGCCTGAGGGCGGGAAAATTACCATAAAAACTTCAGAAAGCAATGATCTGGTTAATCTGAGCATAGAAGATACCGGAATAGGCATGTCACCGGAAACCTTAACCAACTGTTTTCGTCCTTTCTATACTACCAAGGGCGAAAAGGGAACAGGCATGGGTTTAAGCATGGTTAAAGAAATTTGCGAAAGTCATCAAACGAGATTGAAGATAAACTCTGAACCCCATAAGGGTACAAAATTCAGTTTCGCTTTTCCAAAAACTCAAAA
>JASURT010000064.1 GCA_030446435.1 Candidatus Ozemibacter sp. | reverse complement strand
GTGCTTCTTGCCGATGAGGTAACAGAAAAAATAGCAGCTGCCAGTGAAATGGTAATTACGGCTGCAATAATCAGCTCGATAACGGTTAAACCTTTTCTTGTGCCGCTAATTAACATCTTTTTTTACCATTATGAAAGCCATTTTTTCTTCAGGGTGCTTTGAGCCATCTGCTCTCGTCCAGGTTACTGATGACCTGAATTCTAAAACGCTGTTTCGATCTGGGTTTACTCTTACTTCAGGGGTGAAAACAAAATCTTTGTATTGAGTCTGAAAACTGAGAACTTCAGACAAAGTTTTTGGATAGCCGCCGCTAAGAGTTATAAAAGTATTAGAACCGCCAACCATCGCATCTATTTCGTCAAAATTGCGTGACATAATCTCTTCGCGAAATGATTCGAGAATTTTGCGGGCCATAGAAAGCTTGGTAGTCTCGATGCCCTTGCTTGCGCTTCCAGCGAGAGCATAATAAATAGGAACGGCTGCAATCAGGAATATCACTGCTGCAACCAGCACTTCAACAAGTGTAAAAGCTTTTCGTTTTTTCATTACTCAGAACTGATCTTTTCAAATTTATAGCTGGTCCAATTATCGGCTATTGAAACAATATACCTCTTTGGCTCAAATTTTCCAACATCTCTCATAATTGAAAGTGGCGTAACTCTGCAGGCAGCTGAATTATAATTAACCTCAAGGTAATCAACATCGCCACGGTCAAATTCATTTACCACAAGATTACCATTGATTTCAAACTTCGATGTTTTAGCAATCATCGGCGCAACATTCGAATAGCAGCTGGCTTCAATGACATTACAGGCACCGCTGACATGCAGATAACCTGATCTGGCCATGAGGGTAAAGACGGTATCAGGCTCTGAAGGATCTCGTATTACATCTTTTTTGGCAAAAATGTTGTCTTTAACAACGAGAATCCCCTGCCCCTTTACCGTCAGCTTGTCGGTAATGTTCAGGTTTCCCTTTATGTGTGTGACGCCGGTACAGTCGAACACATCGTCTTTAAAGCGGCTCTTGTCATTCCAGAAATCCTCTTCGCTCCTGTAAAAATGTGTTGCCTTTTTGGCATACTGTAATAAGCTGTAAACATTGGCCGGCATGCATTCATGACGATCTGGTGACCAATCAGAAATTGAAGAATATCCCGGTTTGCCTTCAATTCCGTATTTTCGTTCTTTATTTTTGTATGTGATTCTGATTTCAGAAAAATCGTAGGGATCGGCCTTTTTACCAATTGGCTTAACCTGAAAAACCATCGAACCGTATTTTTGCTTTAACGGAGCTTCAACACACATTCCAAGCGGGAATTCCATAAAACAGTTCCCAAAGAGCTGGCATGGGCCTTCGAGCGCATTACAGACAGAAAGAAAGCTTAAAAGGTTTCTGAAACCAGTGCAGGGCCAGGGGTCATTCATCGATGTCTCTATGATTACGGGGAAATGTACTTCATACTGACTGTTTGGCGTCGGACTGTCATTCCAGCGGAATGTGGGCAAAACTTTGTAGTTTGGCATGGCAGGCTTGTGAACCAAGGCGTTGAATTCTGTCAAATAGGGTTCTTCAAGGGTGCCCAGATAAGTGTTTACCTTCATCTCCTGGCGGGAATTGATTCTTACCATACCTGGCACCTGCGCCTTTTTACCAGCCCCACCGTCTGAACCAGACAAGCCGGTACAGTTTTCGTATTCTGCGCCGGGCAAATTATGAATGGCAACTGAAGCCACTGAATAAAGAGGTGACCAGTTTATCGCCTTACCCAGGCTTAGGCCCATGGGGTTATCGTCACCTTCAAACAACAGATTTGAGTTGGCGACAAAAAACGAATATTCAGGCGCGGGAGGCTGTATGTCTGATACCTTGAACGGCCTTTTGGCGACGAGTGTCTTGACTATTTTTTTGCCTTTTTTGCCATTTGGCCAATATTCGACTTCTGCCTTGATCTGTAGCACTCCTGCTTTTTCGACAACCTGGGGACCATCGCCAAATGGGTCTGATTTAATCTTGGCTTTGATCGGACCCGGCATTTTATCGAGCTCATCGCTGATCTCTGTAATCAGGTTAGAAGCATTCCAGGCTAAGGTATCAGAGTTGTGATCACCTTCCATTGCCTGGTCGCGAAGGGCTTCCATGGTAAGTAAGGTTACATCATCTTCAAGGCCGATGTATTCTTTTATGTATTCCATGACATCAACGGTCATGCTGCCGTTGTCATCAGCGGGAGTAATGTCGACAAAGGTCTTACCAAATGCCTTGACCTTGATCCAGAGTTCGCCCAGAACTATCAGCGAAGTGTCATAAGGCGGAAGACGGGTAATTTTGACATCATCTTTTTTGATCGCAAAACCTGGTGCTTCTGGCAAATACACCTTGTGCTTCATCTCATAGGTATGGTTGGGAAGCTTGAAATCAAGTTTCCAGTCACTATTCAGATTGCTTAGGGGGCCATCTGAGCCGCCGGCAACCAATTTTGACCGCGAGTCAAGAAATTCTGCCGAAGCCCCACCTGCGGTTACCGATTTTTCGCTGATTCCGACCACTTCATAATTTGGATTTTTAGACGAAAACGCCTCAGCATACGGCACACTTATGGTTACCTTCAGGTTAACGTTATCGTTTCCCCCAAGCTCATCGATGATGTATTGAATGGGGCTAAGGGCTGAGACTCCGCCCACCAGTTGCGGAAAACTTTCTATGTCTTCGTAATAAGAAATATCGAGGGGAATGTTCTTACCGAGATTATCGCCCATAGTCGGCTGAGTTAACTGACATGGAAACCTGAAAGGAAGATAATAATCAGGGTCTGTGGGATCATTCATTTTTTCGCCAATGTAGCCGACCACAAGGTCAACGGCAGATTCAGCCAAGGCTTCGGCCTTTTTCTCATCACTCATCATTCTCGTGCTGTAACGTCGCGAGGTATTGGCCTTGAAAAAGAAAATGGCTAAAATGCTAAGAACTGATATGGCACCGATTACAAAAATGTAGGCAGAGCCTTTTCTGTTTTCTTTGCAACTCTGCATCAGGTTTCCTCCCCGGTTGTCAGAAGCTCTCTGGTCGATTCAAAATCTTTTTTGAATTCTTCCATGTCGTTTATGAACTTTTCACGAATCTCTTCCCGGTCTTTTTTATCAAGAAAAAAGTTATCTTTCATGATTTCGTCAACGGCTTTGTCAATACCGTCAGGTTCTTTGATTGCCATGATGTAGCGGCGTCTTGATTCGTAAAGAGGCCAGCCGCTTTTGCCTTTTTCTATGCCAAAGACCTGAAGGTTATGTTCTTCGATCATCTGTGACTGCTGCTTGAGAAGCTCAAGATAAAGGTCGTAATCTTTAAGCATTTTTGCGGTCATGCGCATCTGCATCAGGCACATGAATTTGGTTTCCTCGTTACCGTCCGGATCTTTAAGCCCTTTCATATATTCTTTAAGGGCATCAACGTAATCGCCTTTGTTGAAAGCATCGTTACCTTTTCTGAATCCGTCAATCATTTTCAATCTATATCTGTATCTGGACTTAGCGGACAAAGATTCATCGTTAACCTTTTCCTGCAGCCATTTCAGTTTGCGATCATACATTTCTTTTCGAAGTTCTTCGCGTTTTCTTCTTAGCTCCTGCATTTCTTTTTCGGTGTAAGTGCGTTTGGGAACAAGCTCTTCACTTTCTCTGCCTGAAGAGTAACCGGCCGAAGATCCTCTGGAAGCTGATGAGCTTCGACCTGACGAGGCTGATGAAACCCTGTAATCAGAGGAGTCTGAACGCCGGCCGTTAGAGCCGGATCTGGCAGAATAATCAGATTCTGCCTTGTTACCATTTATGGCAGAAGCATTTTTGCCTGTTCGCTGTGATTTTTCGCTTTTTCCAGGCATCAGAAGCAGGCCCAAGACAAGCAGAAGAACCGCTGCAGAACCCAGTAAAATAGCTAGCTTTCGATTATCCATTCAGTTGACCTCTTAAAGGGCACAATTCCCTTATAGTTTATACGTTTCAGATTAGCATGATGTTTCATTATATATAAATAATTTTTAACAGTTTTGTATTTTACAAAGAGAAAAAACACAGCTATCATCTTAAACCGTAAAAACAATACCTTAATTCGCTCAGGGAGTTAAAATGAAATTTGCTCAGAAACTTTTTTTATGTACCTTGCTGCTATTTCTGTTCAGCGGTTGTGCTTCATTCGGAGAAATTTCGCTAACCCCGCCGACTTTTACCCTGACAGGTGTAAAAACCGAAATCCAGATCTCAGGTCTGAACAGCGAGAATAAAGAGCCGGTTCTTTACAAAATCGAAATCAACGGCTCGGTTGCAACTTCAGGAGTAGCTCTCGAAAAAAATCTCGGCACCGTTACCCTGAAATTTGATAACTCCGGGCAAAACAAAATAAGAATTACAATAGGTGAAGAATCAGCAACCACATCCATTCGAACAATCAATGGCTGGCTTTCCATTTTTCCACCACTCATCGCAATCATACTCGCTTTTATCACCAAAGAAGTTATAAGCTCGCTTTTTATCGGTATCTGGTTTGGTGCGACGCTTGTATATGATTTCAACCCGCTACTGGGTTTTCTTAGAGCGCTTGACAAGTATTTGCTCAATGCTCTTGCGGATCCTGGTCATGCGGCGATCGTAATTTTTTCCTGTTCTCTTGGCGGTATGGTCGGCGTTATCAACCGAACCGGGGGCATGCAGGGCATTGTTACGCTTATTTCCAATATGGTTCGCGGCCCAAGAAGCGCCCAGCTGGCCACCTGGCTTATGGGGGTTCTGATTTTCTTCGATGATTATGCGAACACGCTTATTGTCGGCAACTCTATGCGACCGGTTACCGACGCCAACAAAATTTCCCGTGAAAAACTCAGCTATATCGTCGACTCAACTGCCGCACCGGTTGCCGGCATAGCAATATTATCAACCTGGATTGGTTATGAAATAGGGCTTATTCGCCAGGCCTACATCGATCTGGGCATTGCCGAAACCAACTTTTACGGTGTTTTTCTTCAAACGATTCCGTTCAGGTTTTACTGCATACTTGCGCTATTTTTCGGACTTCTGGTCTGTTTGAGTCGCAGAGATTTCGGGCCAATGCTCGATGCAGAAGATAGATCTTTCAATGAAGGTAAAGTTCTCGGCGATGAAGCCAACCCGATCAGCTCACCGGAATCGGCTGCACCCGAGCTGCCTGAAGATATGCCTAAACGCTGGTTCAACGCGGCAATACCGATTGCAATAGTTCTGTTCGGCACTTTTTTCGGATTGCTGGCCGATGGAGGTATGTTCGCCTCTCATTACGACGCCACGGCCATTAGCACAAGCAAAGGCGGCGCTGATATGAAAAAAATGACCATCATCAGCATTGCCCCTGACACCAGAATAATAACCTGCTCTTCTGAAGATGAAAACTATCTTAAACTGAAATATGACGAGAAAACCATTCTCTCAGATGGTTCAGAAGCTCAAAAGCCTAACATGGCTGCAATCGAAGCTTTGGGTGAAGGAAACGAAATCTATGTAACCGCGTTAGATTCAGCGATGAGTATCGGAGAAAAGGTCAGAATAGCTTTTGGTGGTGCTGATTCAACCAGAGTTCTGATCTGGGTAAGTATTATTGGTTCGATCATTGCCATATTGTTGGGTAGAATTCAAGGCCTGATCGCTTTTGAAGAAGGGGCAAAGGCCTGGATCGACGGTGTCAGAATGCTTTGCATGGCTATCTGCATAATGCTTCTGGCCTGGACAATAAATGGCATCTGTTCTGAACTTTCAACCGCCAAATTTGTGGTTGAGCTGGTAACCGACGTAATACCCTATTGGCTGCTGCCATCGATAATTTTCATTCTCGCCTGTTTTATTTCTTTTTCGACCGGAACCAGCTGGGGTACAATGGCCATTCTTCTTCCCATTTCAATTCCTCTGGCCTATCACCTTAATATGCAGCATTATAAAGAAGTCATAGCTCTCAGCCCCGATGCCCCTGAAATGATGTTATATTTGAAAAACATGATTCTCGTTTCCATTGGTGCGGTTCTGGAAGGCTCTATTTTTGGTGATCATTGCAGTCCAATTTCTGACACTACCATCATGTCATCTATGGCATCAGGTTCAGATCACATCGACCATGTAAAGACCCAGGCCCCTTATGCCATACTTGTAGGGCTGACATCTATTCTGCTTTGTTACATTCCTGCCGGTCTGGGTGTCTCGCCGATGCTTCTCATTCCATTTTCCATGTTGATTCTGGTTGGTTTTGTCATGATGTTCGGAAAAAATGCCGAAAGACCGCAAAAAAATTAACTTTTTTGCTTGACTGAATTTTCAATTACTGATATCATCACAAGACCAAGCAGGATTAAGTCCTCACCTTCAGCGATTCAGCAAAAAGGTTTCACCCTTTCGGGTGTTCGTGAATGAATTATTCATCATGGAGTGGCTTCTTGCTGCTCCATTTTTTATTTTTTCGGAGGTATGAGTATCAAAGGTAACGTTCGTGTTAACAGAAGGATAAGGGTTCCGCAGGTACGTCTGGTTGACGAGGAAGGTGCAATGGTTGGCGTTGTTCCTACCAACGAAGCGATTCAGATGGCTGAGGAAAGAGGCTACGATCTCGTTGAGGTTGCACCTAACGCAAACCCACCGGTCTGTAGATTGATGGATTTTGGTCAGTATAAGTATGAATTGACCAAAAAAGCCAAGGAAGCCAAAAAGAAGCAGAAAGTCATTAAGCTGAAAGAGGTTAAAGTTCGACCGAAAACAGATGAAGGCGATCTGCAAACCAAGTGCAACCGCATCAGAAAATTTCTCGATGACGGTGACAAGGTTAAGGTTTCTGTATTCTTCAGAGGACGCGAAAGAGCTCACCTTGAGGTAGGCTTCAAAGTCATCGACAGAATGAAAGAAATTCTCGGCGATGATGCTGACATCGAAAAAGATGCCGCTCAAGAAGGCCATTCAATTACAATGATTCTCCACCGTGCCAAAAAAAAGTAGTAATTAACTGCCATCAGGAGGAATAAAGTTATGCCAAAAATGAAAACCCATCGCGGTGCAGCCAAGCGCATCAAAAGAACAGGTTCTGGTGCTTTTCGCCGCTATAAAGCTTATGGCAGCCACATTTTGACCAAGAAGTCAAGTAAACGCAAAAGAGCTTATCGCCAGTCTGCAAACTGCGAAAAAGCTAACGAAAACGCATTGAAAGTAATGCTGCCTTACTCCTGACCCGGGGTCGTGAGTAACTGGGTTATGAATTAACAGGAGGGATTAAAAAATGCCAAGATCAAAAAGTGGAAGCAATGCCAGACGTAAGGAACAGAAACTTTTTCGCAGAGCCAAAGGCTTCTGGGGAAAACACAAGAATGTCAAGAAAGTAGCCAAAGAAGCTGTAATTCACGCTCTTGACCATTCATACCATGATCGCAGAGCCAGAAGCAGAGAATTCAGAACTCTCTGGATCGCCAGAATCAACGCGGCCTGCCGTCTTAACGACATCAGCTACAGCGTTTTCATGCATGGCCTGAAACAGGCTGGCGTAGAGCTTAATCGCAAAGCTCTCGCTGACATCGCCGTTAGAGATCCCCAGGGATTTGCCGGTATTGTAGAAATTGCAAAAAAACAGGTAGCATAAGCTGATTTAAGAAGCACCCGGGGCACAAACCCGGGTGCTTTTTGCTTTCTAAGGAAACTTTGTCTGTGAAAATTATTGAATCCCGAAACAATCCGATTATAAAAAAAGCTCTGAAAGTAGCCAGGGACAGCAAGGGACAAAGCGGCTTGTTTATTGTCGAGGGCGAAAAGCTGATAAGAGAGGCGCTAAAATCCGGTGCGGTAGCCGAAACATTTTTCAGAACAAGATCGACCAGGCTCAACATTCCCGAGTTGGCTGATATCAGTATAGAAATTCCGCCGGTTCTGTTTCGAGAATTGTCTACGGTTACCAGCCCCTCTGACGCAATCTGCCTTTTCAGATATAGCCGTCCGCAAAACTTTGAAGAGGCTCTGGCCGGCGCCAACATGCTGGTTGTCATAGACCGCCTTCAGGACCCGGGCAACCTTGGCACCATTTTTCGCACTGCCGAAGCAATGGGGGTTCAGGCAATCGCTCTTCTTAAAGGAAGCTGCAGTCACCTTAACCCCAAATCGATTCGCGCCGCCATGGGTTCTGCTTTCAGGCTTTCAATTTTTTCAGATCTTGAGTTTCATGATCTGAAACGGTTGTTGATTAAGTATGATTTTTCAGCTATCTGCGCAGACATGTCAGGACAAAGCCTCTATTCCTTCAGCTTTCCCGACCGAACTGCGCTGTTTTTTGGTCAGGAAGGAAGAGGCCTGGCAGAAGAAATCAAAAAAGAATGTACCATTAGACTTGCCATTCCTATGCAAGGACAAGTAGAATCATTGAACGTTGCAACCTCTGCATCAATTTGTCTTTATGAGTGGGCAAAACAGCAGAGCAAAATATAATCTGTCATTTACGCAGTTTTCAAAGGAGATCCAATGTCAGAATCTCATACAAATTTACTACAGCAATATCATTCTGAAAAAAAATCTGCGAAAACCACAGCAGAACTTGAAGCCCTGCGAGTAAAATATCTGGGCAAAAAGGGCGAGATTACCCAGCAATTAAAAGGTCTGGGCAAATTACCGCCAGACGAAAGAAAAGCCCGTGGCGCAGAGATTAACAAAATAAAGACCGAAATTCAGGAATCGCTCGAAACTTCAATGCGCGACCTGGCATTAAAAGAGCAGGAAGCAAAATTGCAGGCAGAGAAGCCTGACCATTCCCTGCCCGGATTATTCAACAGCCCGGGCACGCTGCACCCGGTCGATCGGGTTGCCCAGGAAATCGCCGACATTTTCCTGTCTATGGGATTTTTTATGGCCGAAGGCCCTGAAATCGAAGAAGAATACTATAACTTTGAAGCGCTTAACGTGCCAAGTCATCATCCGGCAAGAGAAATGCAAGACACCTTTTATCTTGAATCGGGGCAGGTTTTGCGAACCCAGACTTCACCGGTTCAGATTCGCACCATGGAGATGCTGCAGCCGCCGTTGAAAATGATCGGTCTTGGCAAAGTATTCAGACGCGACAGTGACATAACGCATTCACCCATGTTTCATCAGATGGAAGGCCTGGTCGTGGGCGAACAGATTAGCATGAGTGATCTCAAGGGTACACTGATCATGTTCGTCGAAAACATGTTCGGTAAGCGACCTTATCGTTTCAGACCAAGCTATTTTCCGTTTACCGAGCCTTCGGCCGAGATGGATATTCAATGCATCTTCTGCGAAGGCAAGGGTTGCAAAGTTTGCAAAGGAACCGGTTGGATGGAAGTTCTGGGCTGCGGCATGGTTAACCCCAGAGTTTTTGAAGCGGTAAAATACGACACTGAAAAATACACCGGATTCGCCTTCGGCATGGGCATCGAAAGAATTGCCATGCTCAGATATGGCATCAATGACATTAGACTTCTTTTCAACTCTGACATTCGCTTTTTGAGACAATTTTGAGGTAGAAACCGTGAAAATTTTATTAAGCTGGCTTAAAGACTATATAGATATAAACGAAACCCCAGAAAAAATCGCTGACGCCCTGAACATGGCCGGACTAGAAGTTGAAGCCGTGATTCAGCCCGGCAAAAACCTCAAGCAGGTAGTTGTCGGCAAAATTTTGAACAAAGGCCCCCACCCTGACGCCGACAAACTTTCTCTTTGTTCGGTCGACGTTAACCGTGGTGAACCGTTGCAGATAGTTTGCGGCGCAACCAATATGAAAGAAGGCGACAAGGTTCCCGTAGCCATGATTGGCGCAAAGCTGCCTTCAGGCTTCGAAATCAGCCGTGCAAAAATTCGTGGCATCGAGTCATTTGGCATGATGTGCAGCCGTAAAGAGCTTGGCATCTCTGAAGAGCATGCAGGCCTTTATATTTTGCCCGAAAGCGCTGAAGTGGGCGAAGATATCGTAAAAGTTCTCGGCATGGATGAAGTAATTTTTGAAATAAGTATTACTCCCAATCGCGGTGATGCTCTTTCGCATCTCGGCATTGCCCGGGAGCTTTCAGCCATTTTCAATCTGCCGTTGCATCGGGAACCACTTGGAAACGACGAAGGCGAAGGTAGAATCGATGACGAAATCAGCGTAGAGATTCATGAAGACCAGCTTTGCCCTCGTTACGGCGCAAGAGTCGTAAAAAATGTCAAAGTTGGCCCTTCTCCGGAATGGCTTAGAGACAGACTTGAAAAAATCGGCATTCGCTCGATCAACAATGTCGTTGACGTAACCAACTATATAATGCTTGATATTGGTCACCCGATGCATGCTTTTGATCTGGCCAGAATCAAGGGACGCAAAATCATCGTCAGATCAGCAAAGTCAGACGAGAAAATGACCACTCTCGATGAACAAAAAAGAAACCTCGACCCCTCGATGCTCGTTATAGCCGATTCAGAAGCTCCGGTCGCTCTTGCCGGGGTTATGGGCGGTTTTGAATCTTCAGTAACTGAAGAAACAAAAGACATACTACTTGAAGCTGCGAGTTTTGACCCGGTTTGTGTAAGAAAAACCGCCAAAAGACTGGCAATGATGTCTGAATCTTCTTATCGTTTTGAACGTGGAACCAACATAGACAATATTCCAATAGCTCTGAACGAAGCGGCAAAATTACTCAAAAATATCGCCGGGGCAACCCCGGTAAAGGGCATTTTTGACGCATACCCCAAACAGGAAATTTTACGTCAGGTAAGAGTCAGAACCAAAAGAGTAAACAAAATTATCGGCATCAACTTGACCGCCTCACAAATAGAAACGTATTTGCTCAGGTTGAAACTCGAAACCAGAAAAGACGGCGAAGATATAATCGTCAGCGTTCCGCCCTATCGTCATGACCTCGAGATGGAAGCCGACCTAATTGAAGAAGTTGCCAGAATGTATGGTTACAACAACATTCCCGAAACTCTTCCGGCGATTACTTCGGTATTGAAGCTGCCGAGTCCGCTGCAAAAACTTGAGAACAGAATCAAGCAGCATCTGGTATCGATCGGTTTCAATCAAATACTGACCTATAGCTTTGTTCCTGCTGGTATTAGCGAGTCTTTTCGCGAAAAGAAACCGTTAAGCCTGAAAAACCCTCTCTCTGAAGAACAGGCTACCATGCGAACAAGCCTGAAATGGGGAATGTATGATGCCCTGCGAAGAAATATTCTCAATGATGAATTCAATCTGAGATTTTTCGAGATGGGTCGAGTTTTTCAGCCGGTTGCCGGCGAAATCAGCGAAGAGCACTCAAGAATTTGTCTCGGGTTCTCCGGGGCCGCTAACCCAAATGACTGGCGAAGAAGTCAGGAACCCTTCGATCTTTTCGTGGTTAAAGGCATAATTCAGAATATCGGCAATCTTTTCGGTCTGAAATTGAAGTTTACCCCAGGCAGTTGCTCACTCTTTCACCCGGCCATGCAAATGGAAGTAACCTGTGAAAAAACTGTCGTTGGCCAATTTGGCCAGCTGCACCCACAATTCCTTGACAATCGTAAAATGCCGAAACACATTTTTATTGCCGAGCTTGATCTTGGTCTTCTTGCAGACAAAAATGTCGCGATTCCAAGAATGGTTGCCATACCGGAATTCCCGGCTATCAGAAGAGATCTTGCCCTGATGGTGCCAAAATCTGCCAATCATCGGGATATCGTGAAAATCATTGCAGATGAAGGCAGAAAGCTGCTCGAAGACCATCATCTGTTTGATATTTATCAGGGCAAAGGAATCGAAGACGGCTTTAGATCTATGGCATACTCGCTGACCTTCAGAGACAATGCCAAAACTTTGACTGATGAAGAAATTCAGCCCATTATCGATAAAATTGTAGCCAGACTAGCCAAGGAGCTGAATGTAAATTTGCGCTAACCCTGAGAGGTGATGAGCTATGATGACAATCTATTCTCTTGTCGCTGACCCCGAATGGGCAGAGATTTTAACTCTGCTGTTCATCGGTCTGGTTTCTTTAGCCTGGCTTTCTTTCATTTGGGGCAATGCCAAACGGCAGAACCAGAGACTGACAACTTTCGACTGGGGCGGCATATATGTGCTTGGCTTTTTAGCCTTCTTCTGTGGTGGTATTATTCTTGGCAAGTTTATAGTACCTAAAAATGCTGACAGCCTGTTAGAGATTCTCGGAATAGATTACGTTCTTGAATTTGTCACCAGACATTTCCAGGCTTTTTTGCTGGCAATCATCAGGCCAATGGTTTAAAAAATTTCCGGGTTCAAACCCGGATTTTTTTTAATCCGCTTTTCTTTTTTTGCGTTCTTAGAGATATCGGGAGGAAATAAAACATGAAAAAATTTTTGTTCAAAACCATCTTTGTTTGTTTTTGTTTGTTGATGTTTGCCAATTCGGTCTGGGCGGATGGAATGATTTTTCCGATCGATCCGCATGATAAAATCAGACCCGACCATATTATTTTTGTGCCTCCGTCCAGGCCGGCAGAAAATTTTACCGTACCGCTTTCAATCAAAAAGCACCATGTAAACTTTGAAATAAAGAATCTGGCTGCATCAACCAACGTCGATCAGATTTTTTACAATCATGAAAATCGCACCATTGAAGGACTTTACATCTTTCCCCTTCCCACAGGTGCCTCAATAAGTGGTTTCTCTATGGACATCGACGGAAAAATGACCAAAGGTGAATTGCTTGATTCTGACAAGGCTCGAAAGATTTATGAAGACATAGTCAGACAAATGCGCGACCCCGGTCTGCTTGAATATATGGGCAAAGGTCTTTTTAAAACCAGAATTTACCCCATTGCAGCCCTAAGCGATAAAAAGGTCAAAATCGCTTATCAGGAAGCATTGAAAATGGAAGGCAATCTGGTGCGCTACGTATACCCCCTTGATATTGACAGATATTCGAGTGAGCCAATGAAAGACGTTATGATTCAGGGAGTCATCAAATCTGAGGTTCCCATAACTTCAATTTATTCACCGACTCATAAGATTTCGATCAACCGAAAAAGTGATCGCGAAGTCGTTATTGGCTTTGAAGCCGAAAGTCACAAGCCCGAAAAAGACTTTGTTCTGTATTACGCGGTTTCTCGCAAAGATCTTTCGGTTTCAGTGCTTTCGCATAGACCAGATGCCAGCGAAGACGGCACTTTTATGCTGATGCTGGCCCCGACCATAAAGTCTCAGCAGGAAAAAACGCCGGCTATAGATGTAGCACTGGTAATGGACACCTCAGGAAGCATGGCAGGCAAAAAATTCAACCAGGCGCAAAAAGCACTTGAATTCTGCATTAATTCACTATCAAACGAAAGCTCATTTTTTCTTTGCAATTTTTCTACCGAGGCTGACGCATACAAACATGAGCTGACAAAGATAAACAAAGACACACGAGAAGGGGCATTGAATCACATAAAAAATCTTGAAGCCCTCGGGGGCACCAATATTTCTGAAGCACTCGAAATTTCGATAAAAGCTTTGAATAAAAGTGATACCGGCAACCCAAAATTCATCGTGTTCGTTACCGACGGAAAACCTACCGCCGGTACAACCGACCCTGACGACATTGTTAAAGAAGTTGAAAAGGCGAATCAAAATGGAATAAGAATCTTCACTTTTGGGGTTGGCGACAACCTGAATGCTCAACTGATCGACAATCTTGCCGAAGAAAACGGTGGGGTATCAGACTATGTATCTGAAGACGAAGATCTCGAAATCAAGATTTCCGCGTTATTTTCAAAACTTTCACATCCTGTTTTGACCGATGTAGATCTGCAATTTCATAACATAGAAGTAAGCCAGATATACCCAAGAAAGATTCATGACCTGTTTCGCGACAGCAACATCATGATTCTCGGAAGATACAGCAAGCCGGGTGCTGCAAGAATAACTCTTACGGGCACGGTAAAAAATGAAAGAATCAAACTCGATTATGAAGCTGATTTTGCAGAAATAGAACGCGAAAACGCTTTTGTGGCTAAAATATGGGCCACTCGCAAAATCGGTTTTCTGCTCGACCAGATCAGAAAGAATGGAACCGAAGAAGAACTAAAAGCTGAGATTATCAGATTAGCCAAAAGATATGGCATACTTACGCCCTATACTTCTTTTCTCGTTCTTGAAGACCAGTCGCCAGACCGCATAAACCTGCGACAAAGTATGACTCCTGGTTCAGGCATAAGCCGTGAAGAATTCAAAGCAGCCAGCGACAGATTTTCATTAAAACGTCTTCAATCAGTAGACGAAGGCGCCGACGCAATCGGTGCATCAAGAGAAATGAATTCAATGAAGATGGCAGCTGCACCGGTTATGGCAAGACCCAGCCAGGTCGAAGCCAGAAGTGGGCTTAAAATGCCTGATATTAAAGAAATAGAAGGCAAAACCTTTTATCATCTTGACGGCAAATGGGTTGACAGCGAAGTTAAAGATAAACCCGCAGATAAAGTCGTCAAAACATGGTCAGAAGCATACTTCAGTATGGTAAAACAGTTCCCGGTGCTGGCAAGATATTTTTCTCTCGGTGAAAAAGTCATTGTTAAATTCGAAAACAAGATTATCGAAATCAATCCCAGTCGCGGAATAGAAAAGCCCTGACCCTCTTGAACCGCTGATATCAGTGGGCTTGCCGAAGCGTTTTAAATGACGCAGGCAGGCCCACTGATTTTTTTAGCAAAACTTTCATGAAAAACCCCTGAGAATGTGGTAACATTCCTGCAATCAGAAACAATCAGGAGCAGGGAAATGGAAAAATTTATCAGCCTGATAGGCATACCGATACAGATTGGTATTTGTTACGCACTCTCGACCGACCGCAAAAAAGTTGACTGGAAGCTGGTCGGCTGGGGAATCGGTCTTCAATTGATCTTCGCTCTTTTGATCTTGAAAACATCTGCCGGGGCTGTTTTGTTCAATTACCTCAACGATGCGGTCGTTAAACTTCTCAGTTTTACCAAAGATGGTGCCAGTTTTGTATTCGGTGGACTTATCAATTTCACTGTTCCTGTATCAATAGTTGACGGAACTCTACCCCCGGCTGCAGCAGAGCAACTTTCGGGCATGAAAATGGTTGCACATACCGGCGCATTCTTCGCCTTTCAGGTATTGCCCACCATCATTTTCTTTTCGGCATTCATGGCTATTCTTTACCATACAGGTATCATGCAAAGACTCGTATACTTCGTTGCCGTTATAATGCAAAAAACCATGAAAACTTCCGGCGCCGAATCTCTAAGCGCTGCTGCGAATATTTTTGTCGGACAAACGGAAGCACCCCTGGTAATCAAACCCTTTATCGAAAGAATGACCTTCTCTGAACTTGCGTGCATCATGTCGGGCGGTATGGCTACTGTCGCCGGCGGGGTCATGGCAAGCTATGTGGGCATGCTTTCAGGAAACTTTCCAGAAATTGCCGGTCATCTAATAGCCGCATCTGTAATGTCGGCTCCGGCGGCACTGGTTTTCGCCAAAATACTCGTACCGGAAACAGAAACCCCTGAAACCAGCGGTTCAATTGAATTGCGTATCGAAAAGGTTGACCAGAACGTTATTGACGCTGCAGCGAGAGGCTGTTCAGAAGGAATGAGTCTTGCAATTAATGTTGCCGCGATGCTGATTGGCTTTCTTGCTCTCATTGCCATGGGTAATTACGTCTGGGGAGTTTTCGCCAACTTTGTCGGATTGACCAAATACGCAACTCTTGATTCACTCTTTGGCCTTATCGCTTCACCCTTTGCCTGGCTGCTCGGAGTTCCAACCCAAGACCTGGAAATAGCCGGAATTCTGCTTGGTAAAAAGACGGTGTTGAATGAATTCGTTGCCTATGCCGATCTTGGCACAATTCTTCAGGGCAAATTCATGCTTGACGGTAAAGTCGTCGAAATTACCCAGCGAACCAAAATCATCATGAGCTATGCTCTTTGTGGCTTTGC
>JASURT010000063.1 GCA_030446435.1 Candidatus Ozemibacter sp. | reverse complement strand
GACGGCTTTGCCCCATGGCTTAAGCTTTTAAGCGCCGGAATCATATTCTTTGTATTTTGCGTAACAACCGGAACTCTTTCGGGCTTTCTGCCCGACGAACCCTCGCAATGGCTGACAACCAACGCCATTTCTGATTTTCTCAAATACTTCATGATTGCCGTGACCATAATTGTCGTTGCTGTTCCTGAAGGCCTGCCGATGAGCGTTACGCTTAGTCTGGCCTATAGCATGCGACGCATGACCGCGGCTAATAATCTGGTGAGAAGAATGCATGCCTGCGAAACTATCGGTGCCGCCACCGTAATTTGCTCTGATAAAACCGGCACTCTGACCCAGAATCGCATGGTCATGAGTTCGGTTCATTTCCCGGCCTTAAAAACCGAAAAACTTGGTTCTGAAATGACAACCGATATCGAAAAAATTATTGCTGAAGCCTTTTCGGTTAACAGCACTGCCAATCTCAGCCGCAAAGAAGGCGAAGAGACAGTGGCGCTGGGCAACCCAACCGAAGGGGCTTCGCTGCTATGGCTTGAAAATCAGGGCATAGACTATATGGATTTGCGCAGAAATTTTCGTCTCGAAAAGCAATGGACCTTTTCGACAGAACGAAAAATGATGGGTTCATATGGCGTTTCTGCTTTGGGCGATGAGAAAATTCTGTATGTGAAGGGCGCTCCAGAGCTGATTCTGCAAAGATGCTCAGAGATTCTTACCGATAAAGGCATTCAGAAGATTGGTCTTTTCAATGAAGAAATTTCGAATAAGCTTAAAGATGCCCAGATACGCGGAATGCGCACGCTTGGCCTGGCATTCAAGCGAGATTTCGCAACTTCGCTGACTGGCGATATAACCGAAATTGCATCTGACATGGTCTGGCTGGGTTTTGTTTCTATTTCTGACCCTATTCGCTCTGACGTGCCAAAAGCTCTTGAAGTTTGTCGCAAAGCAGGTGTGAAAGTAAAAATCATCACCGGCGATAATTCAAACACCGCCTGGGAAATTGGAAAACAGATTGGTTTGATCACCGATTCAGACAAAGCTGAAGAAGTTCACATGACCGGAAGTGATTTTCAGGCTCTTTCAGTTGAAAAGGCCTCAGAGGCTGTAAAAAATGTCAAAATTTTATCGCGGGCACGACCGGCAGATAAACTCAAGATGGTCAAACTTCTGCAAAATCAGAATGAGGTTGTTGCGGTAACCGGTGACGGAACCAACGACGCCCCGGCTTTGAATCATGCCAATGTCGGCCTGGCCATGGGTATTACCGGAACCTCTGTCGCCAAGGAAGCCAGTGATATTATTCTTCTCGATGATTCTTTTCCGAGTGTCGTCAAGGGCATTATGTGGGGCCGATCATTGTATGACAACATTCAGCGCTTTGTAATGTTTCAGCTGACAATTAACGTTGTGGCCCTGGGCGTTGCCCTTACCGGCCCGTTTATTGGCGTTAAGATGCCACTTACCGTGGTTCAGATGCTTTGGGTTAACCTGATTATGGATACCTTCGCGGCACTAGCCCTTGCAACCGAACCCCCTCACTGGAAAGTAATGGCGCGCCAGCCAAGAGATCCCCAGGCATTTCTCGTAACCCGGCCGATGTATCGCCATATTTTCGGTGTCGGAGCCGTGTTCTTTGCCTTTCTTATCGGTCTTTTGAAATATTATCAGGCTGACGGACAGGTAACGGCTTACGAGCTTTCGATGTTTTTTACCATTTTTGTAATGCTTCAGGTCTGGAACATGTTCAACGCCAGAGCCCTTGGCTTCAGGCATTCTGCCCTTAAGGGAATTATGGGCAATCATGGTTTCATGGTGATTCTGCCTGCTATAGTCGTTATTCAGTATCTTATCGTTCAGTTCGGCAGAACAATGTTCAGAACCCAGGCGCTTGCCCTTAAAGATTGGGTGGCCATTATTCTGGGTACTTCGGTGGTATTGTTTGTCGGCGAGCTGTATCGATTCTACCTCGGCTCAGTCGAAAAAGCAGACGAAATACCAGATGAATGCCCATTCGATTAAAATATCAAAAAGCAAAATTTTTTAAAGTGTTTGCAGCCTGGTTGAAATTGGCGTTGATTAACAAAAAACCGGTCACTTAGCCTCTATGAGAGGTCGAAGTGCCGGTTTTTCGAAATTCGGGGCCTTGAGAGCGACCCCATCTTTTTAAGCTTTTATCAGGCTGCGAGCTGCTGATTTGTGAGTTCTTCGGGCATCAGGTTGATTTCGCCGTTGCTCATATCATACAGACGTTGCTGAATCTTCGCCTGAAGAAGGTCAAGGCCATTCGGAAGATCGAGAAGATTTACGTCACTGCCAATTACATCTTTGTAGGTGTTTTTGATATGATGAATCATTCTGATGCGGAATTCGGCATCGGTTTTTGCCTGATACAGCGGAGTATTCGGAAGAATCATGATTTGCCTCCTGTTTGGTCTTATCTTTGAAAATTATCGGCATTAAGCAAATTCAAGCTTAGAATTAATTTATGAAAACTACTCGCAGAAATTTGTTAAAAATAATTGCAGCGATTGGGCTCTGGCTGTTGCTTTTCTATGTTTTGTCGCCTGCTTTTTACCGTTTCATACCTTTTTCATGGCATGAAATAGATTTTAAAATGCCAGAAGCAATCAGATCCTATTATCTGGTGACTCCCGACAAAATTTCTGAAGATGAATCATTGCCTTTGTATCTCTTTTTGATGGGTATCGATGAGATTGAAAACCCGTCTCTGAATACTCGTAGGAACTATGCAAAGGTTGCGGCTCTGGCAGATAAGCACAGAATAATCATCGCTTTTCCAAGGGGAAAACCGGGGTCTTTTCCTGAAATTCCTGGTGTTCGAGCCTGGTATCCCGAGTATTTCAAAGAAAATCAGGCTTTCTTAGCTTCTTTAACTGCTTCTTTACAAAAGCAGCTTCCCATAGCTGCCGACAAGGTAGTTTTAATGGGCTTTTCGAACGGTGGCTATTTTGCCGGAATCGATATTTTGACGAACCCTGAGTCACCTTTTGCCGGTTACTGGCTCGATGGCGGAGCTTTTCCCTATGCTTTCAACCCCGGCGTCGCTACTGTTCCCGTCTTTTTGAGCTACGGGGTTAATGATGATTATAATCGACCCAACATCGAGAAGTTTCGCCAGTTCATTCTTGCGAATGGCTGGAAAGAAGGTGAAAATCTGAAAACTTTCATGCACAATCAAGGTCATGGCTTTTCAGATGAAGCACTTATTGAAGGTATCAAATTCTTTTCGCAAAATCTGGATTGACTTGTGCCAATCACCCGATTAAAATGCCGTTGTTGAGATTTTTAATAAATTTGGGTGAAATTTTGCAGCAAGATTTCAAAATTAGAAGCTCTAACTTCCATCGAATTGCTGCACCTCGATTAAGATCAGTATTTGTTCGTGTAACATCTTTTGTTACTCTTCTGCTGTTTGTGACCATGAAAGGTATTTCACAAAATGCAATCGAACCCGGCATTAACTTCTTTTCGTATTCTTGTCGAGAATTGCCTTAAACAGGCTTGTCAGGCTCATGATTCTCAATCAGAGCCGCCGTCTGAACCAGAGGGATTTTTACAACCCGCCATCCCAAAAAACAATATTCGCACCGAAATCAACCTCAGAGTTATAGAGAACTTTCTCAAACCCTGAGGTTGATTTTTTTTCTGCCTTAAACCCTGAAATGACCTTTTAATTCAGGCAAAATCTTCGTGCAGGTAACTACGCACAGGGGTTGCCGGGTGGTGTGTACATCATTACAATTAAAAAAGCATAATCAGAGAGGTTGGCATGAAAAAATTAGCGATTATTCTGGCTCTTTTCTTCGTTTCGACGCAGGCTTGGGCCCTTATAGGGGTTCCCTGTGATCCTGAAAAAGATTTCAGCGAAGTTTATCTGGTAAGAAACTGGCAGAAATTGCCGCATAAAAATCAGGAAGAAACCCCGGAAAGGGTCGCGCAGGTTAATGCAAAACGACTGAAGAACGTTAAATGGACCTATAAACCCGAGCCAAACACCCCCATTTACGGCTGTCTGAGCTATGGCGCATCGGCCATGGCAGATTGGTGGGCAATAGAATTGAACCGTCCGTTAGGCAAATATCGAAGCTTTAACAACGGTGAAATCGAGCAGGGGTTCGACCCGAGAAAGCTCGAAATTAGATATCGCAAGCGGGGAAAATGGAATAAACTTCATTACACCATGCTTTCTAAATGTCCGGTCACTGAATGGTCGGTGCCGATACGGCCAAAAGGTTATGCCAGACTTCTCGTTGATCAGAAAGAAGAAGAGTTAACCGATCCGGTCGAAGGAACAATTTACAAATACCGAAAAAACGATTACCCCATGGAAGGGCAGTGGAAGGCAGTCGTCAGTAAGCACTGGCTGAGCAAAAAGAACGACCGCAAACTGGTAAAAGCTATTCATGACCACGGTCCTCTTTACATTCAGTTCGAAATTCTCGATAAGTTATGGGCGATGGGAACTCACGCGGTTATCTGTATCGGCTATGGCAAACTCAAAAACGGGCGAATAGCATACATTTGTCACGATTCTTTCGGTAATTTTCCAAGTGACTATGAACAGGATGCCAGGGGTGCCCCGGCATACCGCTATGTGTTGGCTGAAGAAATAGACGAAGCCATCGTTTTTCCGCATTACCCGACGGCCAAAGCCTACAGATTCATGGGCGGTATCGCGGTTAAGTTTTATAATCGTGGCGGCCGGCCAATCAAAGTGCGCAGAGCTTACTGTCTCGACCCCGAGACCGGCAAGGCAAAAAAAATGCAGTCTCTGGGCGAAAACATGGCTATGAGTCTGCCTTTTCCGGTGCGGCAACAGGAAGTTAAAGTATACGTCGAAGCAGACTACTACATGAAAACCAATGGTAAAGGGTATTGGATGAAACTTAGAATCAACAATGCCCAGTTGAAGCCCTGAAAATTATAATTCAAGCCCAACTTTCAGGCCTTTGAAAGTTTCGAGCTGTTTCAGGGCCAGGCCGATGCCGGGCATGAACGAGTCTCGATTAAGAGAATCGTGTCTGATGGTCAAAGTCTGGCCGATGTCACCGAAAATTACTGTCTGATGCGCCACAAGCCCTGGTAATCTGACGGAATGAATTGGAATGGTTTCATCCGGGTCTTTGTCAGCCATTTGTTTCATGCTTTCAAGCATACCGTTGCGGGTTTTAAGAGCAGTGCCCGAAGGCCTGTCGAGTTTTTGCGGGTGGTGCATCTCGATGATTTCAGCACAGTTCATATACTTTGCTGCCTTGCGGGCAAAATCCATCATTAAAATTGCGCCGATGGCGAAATTGGGCACGATCATCACCGAAGTATTCATATTGCGCGCGAGCTTGTCGAGCTTAAGGTTGTCTTCAGAAGAGATACCGGTGGTGCCGATAAGAACCGGAACATGATTTTGCAGACAGATCGCAGCATTGGCCACCACGGTTTGCGGGGTGGTAAAATCTATGGCCATATCGACTTTGGCTTCAGTAAGAGCGGCAGGTAAATTAGATACAATCTTAATGCCTGAATTACCAAGTCCGATGACTTCGCCGATATCGTCACCAACCCTCGAAACATCGATGCAGGCTGCCAGGTCGAATTCCTGGTGAGAAAGAAGATACCTGCAGACAACCTGACCCATTTTCCCAATGCAGCCTATGACCGCGACTCTTTTTCTGGACATTTTTACCTCAGACAAATTTTATCATTTAGTACCGGTAGAACCAAAGCCACCCGCACCGCGCTCTGAATTATCAAGGTCTTCACGTTCGTCAAAACTGACATTTATGACTTTCGAAAATACCAGCTGGGCAATTCGCATGCCCGGTTCGATTTTGAAGTCGTCGGGTCCGTGATTTATCATGATTACACAGATTTCACCACGATAATCACTATCAATGGTGCCGGGTGAATTAAGAACGGTAACTCCATGGCGGGCGGCAAGGCCTGAACGGGGTCTTACCTGCGCTTCCAGACCTTCCGGCATAGAAATGCTGATTCCGGTCGAGACCATGGCAAATTTACCGGCGGGTATAACGGTTTCGCAGGCCGAGCAAAGATCGTAACCGGCCGAACCGTGCGTAGCCCTTGCCGGGAGTTTAACCCCCGGCAGAGCCTGCATTTTAATTGCGACTTTGAATTCAGGCATTGGCTTCCTGGGCTTTGGGCGCAGAATCTTCAGCTTCTTCAATCTTTCTGTACTGATTGATCGCTTCGGCAAGCGCTTCCATAGCTTTTTCCAACTTATGAACTTCAAGCACATAGCTGATTCTTATTTCGTCAAGACCCATACCCGGAGTTGCATAAAAACCAGCGGCGGGTGCTACCAGAACAGAATCACCATTGTGGTTGAAATCGGTCAGAAGCCACTGGGCAAATTTGTCAGCGTTTTTGATGGGCAGCTTGGCGATAACGTAAAAGGCTCCGGTCGGAGTTTTGCAGACTACGCCTTCGGCTTTGGCAAGGCCTGCCATAACCGCATCGCGGCGTCGCTGATATTCTTCTAGAATAGGTTCAAAGTAATCAGGGTCCATCATCATGCCGGCTCGCGCGCCCCATTGCTCTACAGTGGGCGAGCTCAGACGCGCCTGGGCGAATTTCATACAGGCTTCCATAACAGCTTTGTTTTTGCTGGCGACCACGCCTATTCGGGCTCCACATGCCGAATATCGCTTTGAGATACTGTCGATCAAAATTGCCAGCTGGCTCATTCCTTCAACCTGAAGAATTGAAGTGTGAACGAGTCCGTCATAGGTGAATTCGCGATAAACTTCATCGGCGATGATGTAAATTTCATGCTTTTTCGCGATGTATGCCAGATCTTCCAGAGTTTTTTTGCTGTAAACGGTGCCGGTGGGGTTGTTCGGATTGCAGATCAGAATAGCTCTGGTTTTGGGAGTAATGGCTTTTTCGATGGTTTCAACGCTTGGCAGCTGAAAGCCGTCTTCTGCATAGGTTGTGATTGCTTTCAGCGTTACGCCGGTTTCGAAGGCCATTCCGTTGTAATTGGTATAAAAGGGTTCAAAAACAATTACTTCATCGCCCGGGTCACAAATGGTGAGAAACGCAAAAAATATGGCTTCACTTCCACCGGTGGTGACGATTATATCTTCGGGGGCCAGATCGATTCTGTTTTTCTGATAATAGCCAGAAAAAGATTCTACAAGAAAATCTTCGCCCTGAGATGGGCTATAGGCCAGAACTTCCTGGTCGAAGTTTCTGATGGCTTCACGAATGGGGGCAGGGGTCGGAATATCTGGTTGACCTATGTTGAGCGGAAAAACATTGATACCCTTTTTACGGGCGGCCACAGCATAGGGAATAAGCTTACGAATCGGAGACGCCTGCATATCACGTGCTCTTGCAGATATTTTTTTCATGACAGAAATCCTTTCCTGACTTTATAACCATCTTTTGGCCGCAAATGCGCCAAAAATTTGTTCTTAGAGAATGTAACTCTATTTTTATTTTACTTTCAACCTTTTGTTTCTAAGGTTTAGGTGTTTTTTTTCCGAAAACTATCAGTGAATGAAAAATATAAGACGTATAGCTATAGTTTTGTCTTTTTTAATAGTAGTTGCCCATGTTGGTTGCATGAGCACAGATTCACCTGCTCGAGGAGGTCTGAGCGGGGTGATTAGCGACTCGGGAGGGAATCCTCTTAGCGGAGTCAAGATTGCAACCACAGAAGCATCAACCCTGTCTGATGTTAACGGCGAATGGGCGCTTGATTCGCTTTCGCCACAAATGACACAGATTACGGCCAGTCGCGAAAAATATCAGACTCAGACAAAAACGGTTGAAGTTCAAAGTGGCGAAACCATCGAGGAAGTTAATTTTGTCATGGCTGCCGACACTGATATTTACGACATAAATGTTCGTTCAATTACCTCGACGGGCGCGACAGTGTCATTTTATACGAAAAAGCAAAGTCGTGCTCATCTGCGTTATGGCACCAACGGCCTTTTGAATACTTATACCCCTGAAGATGTAGAAGAAACGTTTCTGCATCAGTACAATCTTTCGGGACTTACCCCGGCAACCACTTACAGATTCAGATGCGTGGCAATAGACAATCTGGGCAGAACTCTGGAGTCTGAACTGCAAAACTTTACTACCGAATTTACCGTTCGTGGCAACCCGCCAACAGGGCTGACCGCGAGCAAACCGACCGATGCCGGGGCGATCAAGCTGGAATGGAGCTCAGATTCATCGGTTGATTTTGCCGGCTATAAACTTTACAGAGCCGAATCGGCCGAAGGTAATTATATTCAGGTCGGAACCGGTGTAATCAACGGTAATTCGTATTCTGACATGAATGTGCAGCCGGGAAGAAAATATTATTATCGGGTAACACGTCTTTCGGGCTCAGGCGATGAATCACCCAAATCTGAAGCCGTATCTTTTCTTATGCCCGGCCGCATGGCGCAAAACGCTGTCTGGACCGCTCAGAATTCGCCTTATCTACTGACAGGTGATCTTACAATCGCACCAGGTGTGAGTCTGGTTATTGATAAAGGCGTGTCGATCGGTGTGGCCAAGGGTGATCAGTGGGACCCTGATTCAGATAATGATTTGATCGACATACTCGTTCAGGGCACTTTGATGATTCAGGGAACAGGCGATATGCCGGTTACCATGACCTCGGTCAGTACTTCGCCCCAATCGGGTGACTGGAATGGAATTACTTTCGACACCGTTGCTGATCTTAACACTTCAATTATCAAGGGCCTTCGACTTTCATTTGCAGTTGACGGAATAAACGGAAAAGCTGGTATTCCTGAGATTAAGGAATCGAGGTTTTTCAGCTGTCGCCAGTCTGGAATACAGTCTGCCGATGCAAGAGCAGACATAGTGGTAAGAAATGTTGAAGTAGACACATGTGCTTCAGGAATTTTAATCAACGATAACCCGGTGGCGGTTCAGATTTTTGACAGCGAATTGCAGCGATGTATTTATGGCATCGTCTGTCGAGACAATCTGAGCGCAGAAATTAAACGCAATGTTATCAGCTTCGCAGGTGTTTCGGGTATAGATATCGGCAATGAAAGCACTGCTTCGATCGTGAGCAATAATGTTGTCGGCTTCGGCTCCAATGGGACCGGTATTCTTTGTCGCGGCAAAGATGAGGTTCGCAGAAACACAATTCAGACAAACATTGGTATAGAAATTAAAGAAACCGCGGCGGCAACGGTTCGCAGCAACCTCATTCTCGCTGACAGCAGCCGCAGCGCCATAGGCGTTCTTTACAGCGGCACCGAAACTTATTCAACCGCATCAAACACTTTTCAATACAATATGATCTGGGATATACCAACCGGAAATGCCCGTCGTTACTCGAACTCAGATGCAACCTCTCTGCCGGGAATTACGGCAGACCTTAGATTCGACCCTTCGCTTACCGGCGGCGATCCTTTTGCGGGTTTGCCCACAATTAACTACAGCTACGTTCCATCACCGGGAAGTTCTCTAAAGGCTGCGGGTTACGACAGTGAAGATGTGGGGGCATTCGATGTTCCTGACTGAAAAAAGAAAATACCTGCCTCTGCTGGTGGGGTTATTGGTCGTTTTTTCTGCAGCAATGCTGGGTTGCGGGCTTAGGTCGTCGCAAACCGGAAGTCTCAGCAGCAGAATTATCGATGCTGACGGTAATGCCGTTATGAATGCCGAGGTTTTTTCGATCTTTCGCGAAAGTGAAAAGGTTTATACTGCGGCTGATGGTGGGTTTTATCTTTCTGAACTGCCGGCAGGTCTGAATAACATCGTTATTCTTCACCCTGATTATTTGATTGAAGAAAGGCAAATCGAGATTCAATCAAATGAAACTACTGTTATAGAAACTATTCGCCTAGATAAAAGCAATGCTCCGCACAAAATTTCGAACATAAGAGTTATCGAAACTGCTTCTACCAGCGCGACCATACGTTGGAACACTTACAGAAGCGTTCTTTGCACCATTGATTATGGTTCAACCCGCAGTTATGGTGCGATTTATCGTGAAGAGCGCCCGACAGTCGAGCATGAAGCTGTAATAGAAGGTTTATCGCCCGAAACTCTTTATCATTTCAGGGTTCAATACATCGATGATAGCAATGTCGTTCATTATTCATACGATTATTCGTTCATGACTGAAATGGGCGACCAGCCTTCGGCCCCTCTTTCCATAAGCGTTTTGCCGATAAAAAGTGCAGGGGTCGTTGACATGACCTGGCAATCGGCTACCGGAACTTCAGTTATCGGCTATAACATCTATCGCATGGAAAAGGGCGGAGACTGGTTGTTGTTGAATGAAAGGCCGGTGTCGGCACGAACAAATGAATATAGCGACGAAACTGCTAACCCGGGCAGGTTCACACGTTATGCGGTTGTTGCCGTGAACGAGTTTACCGGCGAATCTTACAAAGTAATTTCTGATACAGTTTTTGTGCCCGGAGTAATAAATGAAAGCGTTAAAATTGAGTATCTCGATTCACCGATTGATTTGAACTCAGACCTGGTCGTTGCCGCCGGCACCACACTCGATGTTGCTTCGGGGGTTGTTTTTCGAATTGGCGAAGAGGACCTGGCCGGTTCGGGAATGGATGAAAAACGGGTTGAATTACTTGTCAGCGGTCGTTTATTGTTGAACGGTACTGCTGATCGCCCGGTAAAATTTACCGCCTTGAATGGATCAGGTTTTAGAGATCATTGGGCCGGCATAAAGATTTTGTCTTCGAATACCGGCGTATCAAAGCTTAACCAGGTTAGAATTTCAGGTTGTAAAGATTTTGCCATCGATGTTGAAGCGCAAAGGCTTGAAATGAGCAACATCTCAGTGGCTTACTGCGAAAACGGTATTCGCCTGAACGGTCTTCGCGAAACCCTCGAACTTGATTCAGTCGAGTTTGCAGAAATAACCGGCGTTGCACTGCAGACTGAATCATGCCGCAAAGTCTGGCTGAAAAATTCCCTGATGAAAAATGTCAACACCGGCATTATTTCAGATACCACCGCGACTGAAGATCAATTGATCGTTTCGGCCACCGATATCTATTGTCAAAGCGTTGGAATCACAGGCGTTTTTGGCCGTTCAACCATCGTGAATGTATTGATCGTTTGCCCGGGCGGAACCGGAATCAGCATGAACAATGTTTTGCATAATTACGAAAATTATGTCGATCACTGCACCTTAGAGGCGTTTAACGGAATCGAGATTGCCTCGGGCACTGTTACGATCGAAAATAATATCTTTTTCAGTGATAACGGCAACATAGGCATTAACAATTCTTCATTGCAGACGCCTGTTTACGAATTCAACAATGTTTTTGGCTTCAGTGAGAAATACAGGGGCTGTGGGCCGGGCGTAGGCGGTGTCAGTGTAAACCCGGAATTTATCGGAGGGAACCCATTCGATTATGATCTGCGCCCTGAATCGTCTTTGAACCTGCAGGATCGATTTGGCTCGGAAATGGGAAGATATGGAGTCTCGCGATTATGAGAGTATCGATATGATAGGCATATTGTTCATCACCAGAACTTTTCGCAACAGGTCTTATCTTGGCTTGTTCATGCTTCTGACCTGTATTGTTTTGTTTCTGGTCGGTTGCGAAAATCAGATGAGCACTCAGCGCGGTGTCATTGCCGGGCTGGTTCTCGATGAAAGCGGTAATCGCGTGACCAAAGCTATCGTTACATCGCATCGCTCATTGTTTCGGGCCGAGACAGATGAAAACGGCCGCTATGAATTTACTTCGCTCGATGTGGGTTCACACCGTCTCACCGTCGAGCGAAACGGTTTCTATCTCGCTTCGAAAACAGTCGAACTCGGTTACGGTGAAGTGCTTGACGGTGTTAATATCGTTGTTGAAGATCTGCCTGATCTGATTACCTGGCAGCTGGTGGTTCGTGAAACCAATCGGGTCGTTATCGATGTCGATTGTGCAGAGCCGATGTCTGTCTGGGCTGCCTGGCGAGAAATCGGCAGTTCCAGATTGCAGACAATGCCGACTAATCTTGGTTCAGAACATCAGATCGAGTTGAGTGGGCTTTTTCCGGGGGCTGAATACCAGGTGGTAATCGAAGGACAAACTGCAGACGGCAGAAAATTCGTTTCTGAGGTTAAAAACTTCAAGACGGTTCATCCGCTTGACCTGGCAGGGGCGCCCGAGGTGCCGGCCGATTTCAGGGTAAGTCAGAGCACAGATGGCCCGGTATTAACCTGGAACTATTCAGGAATCGACCCCGTAGAGGGTTTCAGGGTTTATAGAAGCGTTGATTCTGGTGAATTACAGATGATCATCGATGAAACCATGCTTTTTGCAGCCCAAACGTTTATGACTGACGACAACACTGCGCCGGGAAGACTTTACAGTTATGCAATGCAGTCGGTAGATTATGAAGGAAACGTTTCGTCATTAACCCGGCAGGTTAATATTATTCCGTCGGGAAAAATAGAAGAAGATCTTGTCTGGAAAAAGAGCTGGAACCCGGTAAACATCAACGGCGATATCGTTATACCCGCTGGTAAAACTTTGCGGATAGAATCAGGCGTCAATCTGGTTTTCAGTGAAGAAGACGAGGGTAGAACAGGCTACGCCCCGGACGTTTGCGAGTTTATCGTTGAAGGCACCCTGCTTGCAGAGGGCACTTCAGATGAACCTGTCAGAATGATCAGCGCGTCATCGTATCCCACCAGAACTGACTGGGACGGAATCAGGATAATTGCCGGTGCCGACCAGAATCCTTCTGTTCTTGCATACGTCGAGGTCTCTCAGGCTGAAAATGGTGTTGCGGTTTACAGTTCCAGTGCGCAGATCAGCAATGTTACGCTGCGCTATTGTCAAACCGGTTTTTCATTGCATGGAATCAAGGATGCGGAATTTACAGGCATGCAGATTTCTGATTGCGACAAGGGTTTAACCGCAGAAAATACATTCAACTGCAAAATTGAAAATGCTTACATAAATCAGGTTAAAACAGGGATTGAGCTGCTTGGAAATTCTGACTTCAGTTTGAAAAGTTTCGATGTAAGGCAGGCCAGAGAAACAGGCGTTAAAACCGGTGATCGAAAAGGTTTGATTTTGCGAAACGGACTGATTCAAAGCTATAAAACCGGTCTTGATGCGGGTGGGGCAATTTCTGATTATCAGTATCTTACCATTGACGCGGTTAACGGCATCATTGTTAACGGTGCCGATGTGCCGGTTATAAGAAACAACATCATCGTCAATCGTCAGGTGCCGGCAACCGGCTATGGAATCGAAGACAAGACCCTGGGCCGAAGTTACCTCTACAATAATATTTTCAACTTTTATCAGCCAACTTTCAATTGTGATCAGACAGGCGGCCCGATTCTAAATGTTGACCCGCAGTTCGTCGGCCAGGTGAATGACGGGTTCGACTACAATCTTAAGGCAACTTCGCCCGTTATAAGTGCTTCAGATAGTGGCGGCCAGATGGGCGCATACGGTTCAGAAATTTAAACAGAAGGTTTTGCTAAATACCCCGCAGCATTTTGCCGATGTTTCGTTAGAGAAATAAAGGTAAATGCTGGAGGTTAACAATGCGCCGTTTAGTTCTGGGATTCTGTTTGTTTTCGATGTGTTTTTTGAATGTTCAGGTTGTTTCTGCGCAGAAAATCATTGATAGAAACCAGATTAACGATAGAATCAGAGATTTGCGAGACAGATTGAAGCAATATCATTCAAGCATTAGAAAAGGTCCTGAAACAGTTGAACTTAAGCTTGAAAAGATAAGCGAAGAACTCGAAAACCGTGAAGATGTTGCCGTAACCGTTCTTTTTCATGATCCTGAGGTTTCCGGCAGCCGGGACAGTGTGGTTGAGAAGGCTATTGAAGAAAATTCACCCGAAGTTGCACCTGATGAAACCGCAGATGAAAGCGCAGATTATTCAAAGCGCCTTGAAGAGCTGCTAAAGCGCAGAGAGCTTTATGGCAAATTGAGAGCGAAAGTGGAACTGGCGACAAGAAGTTCACAAAAAAATGCGCGTAACATCAACAATCTCCTGGCTCAGATAGAGTA
This sequence comes from Candidatus Ozemibacter sp., assembly GCA_030446435.1. Lineage (GTDB taxonomy): Bacteria > Muiribacteriota > Ozemobacteria > Ozemobacterales > Ozemobacteraceae > DYKG01. The sequence continues at coordinate 1,964 of JASURT010000063.1, read as the reverse complement.
AATATAGCAAAACGCCCCGAAGCAATATGAGAATTCTCTTGCTTCGGGGCGTTTTGTTGTTTTAGATTGCCGCAGTTTTCAGGCCGGGCTTTAAGATTTCGACTTTAATTCTGTCTTTTAACAGTTCGGCAAATTTAGCGCCGTCGTCTGCTTCTCCGACTATGTCGCCAAAGTGAATGGGAATCGCCAGCGAAGGGTTGATTTTTCTGGCTGCTTCAGCTGCTTCACGGTAATTCATGGTGTAAGTGCCGCCAACAGGCAGTATTGCAACATCAGCTTTAATGTCGTCCATTTCTGGAATCAGGTCGGTGTCTCCGGCAATGTAAATTGTTTTACCATCAACTTCGATCAGATAACCTACCCAGTTGCTGTTTTTGGGGTGAAACTCTTTTTTGGGGTTATAGGATCGGGTAGCTGTAACTTTTACCGAGCCAGAGGTGATTTGCTTTTCAGGTGAAATAGCTTTACAATTGTATTTATCCTGAAGTTTGTCGAGACAATCCGGGGGAGCGATTATGGTTTTACCTGGTGGCAATGCTTTGGTAATATCTTCGATGCTTAGGTGGTCGAAGTGAGAGTGAGTAACCAGAACCAGTTCTGCTTTTACTTCGTTATCAAGTTTCCAGGGGTCGATAAGAATGTTGCCAGCACTGCTTTCGATAAGAATGCTGGAGTGGCCGAGCCATCTAATGGCGGGTTTAAACTCTTTCATGCCTGCCTCCCATTTTTTTGTCTAACAATAGTGTAACAATTTATTGATGTCTAAACAAGGCAAAAAAATGGAGCTGCTCTTTGGAACAGCTCCCTGAAAGGGATATTGTTGGGTTATAATGACCTTTTAGGGTCAGCTGAAAATTTTTCAGCAGTTATCAAAACATGAAAACCCGGAAGTTTTCATGAATCAATACATACAGAATCTGACTTTGACCAAAGGCAAAGCCGCTTGAAGACATTGGTTCCCCGATTTTTTTCCTCTTTTTTTACTACAGTTTCATCATACTGATATTTGAAAAAAATGCAATGGGTTTTAGAAAAAAATCACAAGGAAATTACGGAACTCGTTCTTCAAGCTCTTGTAGCCATAGATCTGCGGCTATGTCAGAAGGTGCCCGCCAGTCGCCTCTGGGTGACAGAGAGCCTGAACCGACTTTAGGAGAATCAGGCACACAGCTGCGCTTGAATTGAGAAGAACCATAGAACTTTCGTATGAAAACCTTCAGCCAGTTTTTGATCGTTGCCAGATCATACTTTTCTTCACCTGACTGCTTCCAGGCGTTCCAGCTCATGTAGGCTACTTTAGAGGGCTTGAACCCATATCTGACGAGATAATAAAGATTGAAGTCCTGTAATTCATAAGGACCGGTAAATTGCTGGGTCTTTTGCACCTGACCATCTTTGCTGCCAACCGGAACCAGCTCTGGCGAAATTTCGGTTTGCAAAACTTTGTAGAGAACTGAGGTAAGGCGCTCGTCGAACTGGTTCGAATCGGCAACCCAGCGAATAAGGTATTGAATAAGGGTTTTCGGCACAGAGGCATTGACGTTGTAATGCGACATATGATCGCCAACGCCATAAGTGCACCAGCCAAGAGCAAGTTCGCTAAGGTCGCCGGTTCCGACGACCATTCCGCCTCGTGCATTGGCGATTCTGAAAAGATGAGATGTTCTTTCGCCTGCCTGAACGTTTTCGAAAGTCACATCGTAAACCCTTTCACCTGAGACAAATGGATGATCAAGGTCTTTAAGCATTTGTGTGCAGGATGGAATGATGTCAATTTCGAGAGCTGTGACATCGAGAGACTGCATCAGTTTCAAGGCTGTTTCTCTGGTGGTTTTGGAAGTGGCGAACCCCGGCATGGTTACACCGATGATATTTTTGCGAGGTATATGAAGGTTGTCGGCGGCTTTGCAGGCAATTATCAGGGCGTGAGTCGAGTCCAGGCCTCCTGATACGCCAACAACGAG
>JASURT010000062.1 GCA_030446435.1 Candidatus Ozemibacter sp. | reverse complement strand
TTACTTCTTCTTCGGCAATGCAGCCTTCACGACCCATTTTGTTAATCAGAATCTTAACCTTCGATTCAGGAAACTTGAAAGTATTCATGATTTCGATGATTTTTCTGGTTGCCAGCAGGTGTCCGATTTCAGGCACCGCGGTGATATAAATAAGGTTTGAGAGTTCCCAGGCGGTGATTGACACGTCATCGATTTCGCTTTTGCAATCGACGAGAACATAGTCATATTTGTTTTGCAGGCTCCATAAGATTGCCTTTACGTGATGGGCATTGACAAGTTCTGCCAATTCAGTCTTTTTAGGAGCGGCAAGATAATCATAACCCGGGCCTTTGTGCATATAGGAAGTGATGCTTTCGGGGGTAATTTCGGGTTCGTTGATCAACTCAATAATACTAAGCCCTGTTTTGCCAAGAGAATAAGTTAGAACATCGCCGAATCTCAAATCAAGGTCGACCACGGCAACTTTTTTTTCTGAATCTTCAGACAATGCCCTGGCGAGATTCAAAGCAATAGAACTAAGACCGGTTCCACCCTTGGGACTGTAGAAAGAAATAATCTGCGAACCTTCGCGTGAAAGAGGCTTCAAGGTCTGCCACAAATCACCTTCGGCGGTATCGACATAAATGAATTCAAATACGTCAAACTTGATAATGTCTCTGTGGGTGAGCACATGAGCTTCATCAGGAGAAATTCTATTGTTGTTCAGGTAAGTGCCATTCGCACTTTCTTTATCGATCAGCACGCATTTGCCGTCACGAATCGAAATCGTGGCATGCATTCTTGACACCATATCGCTGGTCAGCTGCAAGGTTCGACCTTCTTCTCTTCCGATGGTGAATTCATCAGCCGTTGGAATTTCAAAAGGTTTACCAAGGTAGGGCGGAGTATTTCCAACGATGAACTTCTTTTTAAGCTCATCTGGAATAACTACTTTTCTGAATACGGTTTTTTTGGATTCATCAGACATTATCTTATCCCCTCCGGAGGTGGCTTGCTTGCGCGAGTATACCACAATGATTTTCTCTATTCAATTAAAAGGTACCCTGAAGAATTTTATCTCTTTCTAAAATAGTCTAAAATCTAACAAAATCAACAGGAAATAATTTCTTGTTAATGTCCAGAGTTATAATTGACACCCTCAGATAAAGATTATATGATATTTGACTTAAAGTGAACAATATGGAAACCTTTTCTGGCAAAAAGTTCTATCTGCTGGGAGTTATTTTTATCTTCCTGGCCATTTTTGCGTTGCTTTTAAACTGGTATTTCAGCAGGCTACCCGCCCAACCACCAATAGATATCGGGCCAGACGCAGTATCTATTCCTGATGTTAACAGACCTGGCAAAGAGCCCGAGGGCATACTGAACCAGTTAAAGTTCAAGGAAGTTCACGAGAATTATCAAAGGTCGTACCTTGATATGATCAATAAGATCAATCGAACTGATACAAGCAATATCGATATTAAAAAATTCAGATATTTTTTCAGTGACTATGAAAAAAGTCAGAAAAACTATCAGCGAACTCTAAAGAAAATCGAAGATTATCAAAAAGATTTCAAGCTGAAATGTTTTGCGAGAATGCGCTCGTTGATACTGGCAGTGCTGTTTCATGATCGAAAAATGAAGAAAAGAATGACCAGATTCAACCCTGAGTTATTAATGAAAATAGGCGCTCTCAATGAGATTCCCGAGTGCCCGAGCGGTGGCAAATATTCAATTATCTACAAAGACGGGCGCAGATTTTTTCATTGCTCGGTTCATGGAATTTTACGAAACTGAAAACCGACTATTTATTCAGCTTGTTTTTTGCTGCCAATGGCTCTTTTCGTTCTATTTCGCCATTAAAGAACATTTCAATCATTTCAATGATTGTTCGAACAAAAAGAACCCCTACCCCAATAGAGAATAGAAGCGTTAAAACAATGGCAATTGAAAGTTCTTTCAGCATTTTGTGACTCCAGATATGTATTTTCAGTTTATCTATCGACCTGGAATCATATTTTGTTAAGCAAAGAAAAAAGGCGACCTTAATAAGAGATACGAACCGAAAAAAAGTTTAAGAATCAGAAAAAAACCGGCACTTCGACCTCTTCAAAAGAGGCTCAGTGACCGGTTTATTTTTGAATTTCAGGACCTATAAGACAGACCCTGCAGAATTTTTAATCAAAACCAAAGAATCAGTCTTTGCCGTGAGCTATTACAAGAAACATCGGCGAGCCGGATCTTTGTACAACGAACACAGAACTGTTATTTTTTGCCCCTTTCTTTATGGCTTCGATCAATTCGGCCTCAGTCTTCACCTTCCGTCCATTGACCTGAGAAATCACATCGCCGGTCACCAGGCCGCCTTTATCTGCTGCAGAACCGTTTTTAACCGAAGTCACCAAAACTCCTTCAACATTGTTAAGACCCATTGAACGAGCGGTATCAGAAGTAAGCTCCTGAACTCTGAAACCAAGCTTTTCGACTTCGCCTTTTGCTTCAGGCAATGCCGGGCTGTCGATAATTTCATTTGATGCAAGACCATAAGTGTCTGGCATTCTTTCAAGCTTGATCTTTATGGTTTTCTTTTCGCCGTTTCTTAGCAGGTCAAGCTTGATTTCATCGCCGATTTCTTTCGACAAAACGTATTTCTGAACCTCATTCGTGTTCTTCATTTTTTTGCCGTCGATTGCCCTGATTATGTCCATGGGTTTAAGATCAAATTTTTGCGCCGGCGAATTTTCAGCCAGCTGAATTACCACTGCGCCTTCCCGATCATCGAGCCCAAAGTGTTCGGCAAGCTCTTTACTTACCTGCTGCATGGTTATACCGAGATACGGTCTTTGAACCTTTCCGCTTTTTATAATCTGGCGAGCGATTCTTGAAGCCATGGTTGAAGGAATCGCGAAACCGATTCCGGAACCCGGAGCATTGAAAATAAGGGTGTTGATACCGATCACCCTGCCGTTCAGGTCTACCAGAGGTCCGCCGGAATTGCCCGGGTTAATGCTTGCGTCGGTCTGAATGAAGTCTTCAATCGCTGTTGCGCCGATACCCGAACGACCCAAAGCGCTGACTACCCCAACCGTAACCGTTTGTTCAAGCCCCAGCGGGTTACCGACTGCGATGCACCACTGGCCGACTTCGACCTTTTCCGAATCGGCAAATTGGGCGGCAACTAAAGGTTTTTCGGGTTTTATTCTGATAACCGCAAGATCTGTCTGTGGGTCCTGGCCGATAATCGTCGCCGGCAGTTCAGTCTCATCCTGAAGTTTTACAGTGATTGCAGTAGCATTTTTTACCACATGATTGTTTGTCAGAATGATTCCTTCACGATCTATTATCACTCCTGAACCTGCAGCCTGGGTTTTCAGCTCTTCTTCAGGAATTTTAAAACCTGGTGCCCTGAAAAATTTGCGAAAGAATTCTTCTACTCCGCCATTCGAATCTCCATCCGGAGTCGCCCATCTTATTGAACCTTCAGCTTTCTTTTCGACCCTGATGTTAACGACCGATGGCTTAAGACGTTTTGCCACGTCTATAAAGGCTTTCTGCAATGAAAATGCAGCGTCAAGGCCGGTGTTTTCGGCCCAGACTGAAGAGGTAAGTGTAAAAACCAGCGCCAGAACCAGAAAAAACCTCATTTTTCCTGAGATTAAAAGCATTTTTTGCCTCCTGAATTAAAACTTTCACAACTATTGACCAGACAGAACAAAAAAAGTTCCCCCTTTTTCTTGACCATGCTATTTTTGGGTTTTCATCTTGACCTTTTGTGAAGTAGATGATTAACTGTTCTCACAATTAAAGACAGGAGCTCGTTCAGATGCGGATAGTTGTTACCGGCGGCGCAGGATTCATTGGTTCACACCTTACCGACGCCCTTATAAATCAGGGACACAAGGTTGTGGTTATAGATAACTTCATTACAGGTTCGAGAAAAAATCTCGAGCACCTAAAAGACTCTGATCATTTAATGATCGTAGAACATGACATAACCAAACCCATTTATCTTGCAGAAAAAATCGACAGAATTTATCATCTGGCATCTCCTGCCAGCCCGATCGATTATCAGAAGCTACCGATACAGACGCTGAAGGTTGGTGCCCTTGGCACGCATAATATTCTGGGAATGGCCAAAAATCACAACGCCAGAATTTTGCTCGCCTCAACCTCTGAAGTTTATGGCGACCCTGAAGAGCACCCACAGAAAGAAACATATTGGGGACACGTCAATCCGATCGGCCCGCGCGGCTGTTACGACGAATCGAAAAGATTTGCTGAAGCCATAGTGGTAGCCTATCGGGATTATCATAAGGTCGACACAAGAATAATCAGAATCTTTAACACCTACGGTCCAAGAATGCGGCTGAATGATGGTCGGGTTGTACCCGCCTTTATTTCACAGATTCTGCACCAGCATGATATAACCATCTTTGGCGATGGCAGCCAGACCAGAAGTTTTTGCTATGTTTCTGATCTTGTAAGAGGAATAATGGGAGTAATGGAAGCAGGCGACCAGAACCCGATAAATCTTGGCAACCCAAGCGAAATTACCATCAAGGAATTTGCCGAGAAAGTTATTTCGATTACCGGAAGCGAAAGCAAGCTGGTCTACCAACCCCTTCCGGTTGATGATCCCCAGCGCAGACGACCAGACATTACCAGAGCCAGAGAAATAGTAGGCTGGGAACCGAAAATTTCTCTTGAAGAAGGTTTGATAAACACTCTGAAATGGGCAAAAGAAAATGTGTGAAAAAATTGCGCTGGCTCCTGAAATAGAAAGAATTCTCATCGGACCGGAAGAGATTCAGAAAAGAATCATAGAGCTTGGCAAAACGATTTCGCACGACTATAAAGGCGAAGAGATCATTCTGGTATGCATCTTAAAAGGTGCCTTTCTTTTTACGAGTGATCTGTGCAGGGCAATCGAGGTTCCGCAAAAGATGGATTTCATGGCGGTCAGCAGTTACGGCGATTCGACGCAAAGTTCAGGAATCGTAAAAATCGAGAAAGATCTTTCTGAAAGTATCGAGAACAAGCATGTTCTCATCGTTGAAGACATAATCGATTCAGGGTTGACCCTGTCATACATTCAAAAAATCCTGAGAGACCGAAACCCGGCAAGCATAAAGGTTTGTGTACTCTGCAACAAGCCTTCGAATCTTCAGCAACATGTAAAGGTCGATTACTGCGGCTTTTTACTCGAAGATGAGTTTGTAGTCGGCTACGGTCTTGATTTCAAAGGTTATCTGAGAAATTTACCGTACATTGGTGTAGTTAAAAGCGAATTTCGCTGACGAAAGGACAGTTCTATGGTCACTTTTAAGAATGGCAGCCTGATATGCGAAAGATACATACTCGGCCCAATGGAGGTCAACACCTACCTGGTCTATGATCAGGGCGCAAACTTCGCTCTTCTCGTCGACCCCGCAGAAGAATCGCAGACTCTTTTAAACCGAATCAGAGAGCTTGACCTGAAAGATATCAGAATCATTCTGACCCACGGTCACGCAGATCATATTTACGGGGTAGATTTTTTCAAAAAGCAGACCGGTGCAGAAGTTTCAATCTCAGAAGCCGATGCCCCCATGCTTCTCGATGCCGACCTTAACCTTTCGAGTTTCATCGGCGAATCGCTGGTATTAGAACCCGCTGACCGCCATATTAAAGATGGCGAAAAAATCGAACTTGGCAATCACATCGGTGTGTTCAAGAATATTCCGGGTCATAGCCCAGGCGGCATGATCCTTGTCTTCGATGAAATGGTGATTTCGGGTGACACCCTCTTTGCCGGCTCAATTGGCCGCTCTGATTTCCCTGGCGGTGACGGAAAAGCTCTGGTGAAAGCGATTAAAGATCAAATTTTCAGTCTTTCTGACCGTCTGGTGCTGCCAGGTCACGGACCCGAAACGAAAATTTCTGACGAAAAAACCTCGAACCCATTTTTCGGTACCCTTTTTAATGTTTAGTTTTGTTTTGCTTTCAGCCACGTTGACACCACTTTGTCATGATGCTAAGATTTTGAAAATATAAAATTGTTTAGGGAAAGGATTGCAGCATGTCTGACATTTTCAGAATTCTCGTAGTTAATCCAGGTTCAACTTCTACCAAAGTAGGACTTTTTGAAAATGAAAAAATGGTTGCAGAAAAGAAGATTTCTCACTCAGCCGAAGAACTTTTCAGATTTGGCTCGATTATTGACCAGGTCGAATTTCGCCGCCTGGTGATGGATGATTTTCTCAAAGAAAACAACATCAAACCTGAAGATTTATCTGCGGTTGTCGGCAGAGGCGGGCTGTTAAAGCCTATCCCCAGTGGCACCTACAGGGTAAACCCAGCGATTGTCGCAGATCTTAAATCCTGCAAATATGGAGAACATGCAAGCAATATCGGTGGCCTTCTTGCCAACAGCTTTCAGGAGCAGTTCAACATTCCGGCATTTATCGTAGACCCGGTGGTTGTAGATGAAATGCAAGACGTTGCACGCTTTTCAGGTTGCAGCGAAATAGAACGCACCAGTGTCTGGCACGCCCTCAACGTTATGGCCGTCATCAGACAAACCTGCCGAAAAGAAGGCTTTAACCCTGAAGAAGATAACTTTGTCGTTGCTCACCTTGGTGGTGGCATTTCAATTTCAGCCATTGAAAAAGGTCGATGTATCGACGTAAGCAATGGCCTTACCGAAGGACCGTTCACCCCGGAAAGATCGGGTTCATTGCCGACTATCGATCTGGTTAAGCTTTGTTTCTCAGGCAAATACACCGAAGCGCAGATTAAGAAGTTGCTGGTGGGCAAAGGTGGCCTGGTAAGCTATCTTGGCACGAGCGACATGGTAGATATCGCCAACAGAATACGTCAGGGCGACACAGAGTGCGAAAAAGTTTTCAATGCCATGGCTTATCAGATTGGAAAAGTAATCGGATCTTACGTGGCAGTTCTCAAGGGAAAAGTTAAACGCATCATTTTAACCGGCGGCGGAGCCAACAACACGCTCTTGATCGAGAAAATCAGACAGTATATCGAATCATTCGCCCCGATACATCTGGTTCCCGGTGAAGACGAACTTGCAGCTCTTTGCCAGGGCGCTCTTCGAGTTCTTCGTCAGGAAGCAACTGCCCGCGACTACACGGCCTGAAGAGGCTGAATAACGCCCAGGAGATGAATATGACTACGGATTTTTTCAGCAAATTGGTAGAAACTCTGCAATCAGATAAAAAATGTCGAGTCGCGATTCCGATCGCCAATGATGAAGCCTGTGCATATGCAGTTTGTCAGGCTGTAAAGATGGGTATTCTCAAGGCGACTCTTATCGGGAACCCTGATGATATTTCGACGATGTATGCCGATATAGCCAAGCATGAGAATGTAAAAATCATCGATGAAACAAACGAAAAAGCAGCTTGCGCTCTGGCCGTAAAAGAGGTCAAAGATGGCAATGCCGACATTCTTATGAAAGGCAATGTCAATACCTCGTCTCTTCTCAAAGCGGTATTGAACTCTAAAGACGGCATAAGAAAAAATGAAATTCTGTCTCACTTAACTTTCTTCGAATTTCCGGGAAAAGAAGGTCTTAGAATATTGACCGACGCCGCCATGTGCATTGCTCCTGATGAAGATACTCTCAAGAAAGAAATAGACAACGCCAACGAAGCATTCAGACTGTTCACCAACCGACCAGCCAGAATCGCTTTGCTGGCCGCCAACGAAAAAATTTCAGAAAAAGTGCCCAGCACGGTTCTTGCCGACAATGTTTCAAAGATGTTCAAAGACCAGAAAGATATGATAGTCGAAGGACCGATCTCATTCGATCTTGCAGTCAGTGAAGAATCTGCCAGAACCAAGAAGTATCAGGGCCAGATTCAGGGTGATGCCGATATTCTTGTCGTGCCACGCATCGAAACCGGCAATGCTCTTTATAAATCTCTGCAATACTATATCAATGCGAGAATGGGCGGTCTGGTCTACGGCGCAAAATGCCCGGTAGTTTTAACTTCAAGAGCTGACGACAACAATACCAAGCTGAACTCACTTCTCCTGGGAATAGCTCTCTGGCAGCGCAGTTGCGCGAACCAGGAACAAGAAAAAGCAAACCAGTAACATTTGCATTTGCCGGTCAGTGAAAGGATGTAGGAGAGATGCTGGGAAAACCGCTTCCGAACGTTAATACAAAAGTATCTTTTGCTTCGGGTCACATACCCGAACTCTTAAAAAATCTCGAGAATTTTCTCGGTGTCGCTCTTTCTCTTCGTTCAACCACCGGCGAAGTGGTTTGCAAGACCGATTATTTTAATGGCCCATGTTCAATAATTCGTGGAACCGAGCGGGGCCAGGCAAGATGCAGAAAAACTTACAAAAACATTGAAGATCGTCTTCTTCGCCGAAAAAAACCTTTTGTTAACGTCTGTTATGCAGGTTTTCTCATTTTTGCCGTGCCTCTTGAATTCAGAGGAGAAATGGTCGGAACCCTGCTTGGTTCACAGATTCTCCCCTTTGAACGCGACAAAAATCTGAGCCTGGAGGCTCTTTTTGGCCATACGGCGGCAGCAGTGGGCCTGACCAACACCGAAGAATTTTATAAAACCTTTGACCGGGTAAGAACCCTGAAACCAGACCTGCAAAGAATCACCTTTCTTCAATATCTGGAAGAAATCGGCGAGCATTTTATCAGTATGGCTTTCGCTGATAAAAGCTGGGAAATATTTCTGAAAGAAATGAAAAGCACTACCCCCCAATTTGGAAGGTTCTAGTAACAAACCATGTTTAAATTTTTCAAAAACGGGAAAGTGCTTTTTCCTGATTTCAAGATTAAACCTGCTGAAATTCTGATCAAAGACGATCTGATATACGATATATTAGAACCTGGTCAAAAGCTTGAAAAAGAAGTAGATACCGAGATTGATCTTGATGGCCAATACGTCTTTCCCGGGTTCATCAATTCTCATGATCACCTGGTAGACACATGCTGGCAAGGCCTCGGACAATGTCCCGCTGAAAACTGGTATGAATGGTATGATTCGGTAAAGTCCTGCCCTGAATACAAATCGATGCAAAAGTTGTCGGTTACCGATCTCTACATTCTCGGAATGTATAAAAATATTCTCTCTGGTGCGACTACGGTAGTCGACCATTTTCCGCCGGAAATCTCGCGCACATTTTATGATCACCCGCTGACCTCACTACTCGAGCACATGAATCTTTCGCATTCAGTTTCGACCAGACAACTACATTGGGGCCGCAACATCAGCGAAGAATTCAGGAACTCGCGAGGGGTGATTCCATTCATCATTCATATTGGCCAGGGTTCATCCAAAGAGCTCAAAGAAGAACTCGAAACTCTGAACCGACTTGGGGCCCTTGATTCAAACACGGTTCTGGTAGATGGCTGCCATTTATCATGCAATGACCTGCAATTGATCGCGGCCAAAAAATCTTCAATGGTATGGCTGCCCACTTCTTCACAGCGGGTATTAGGCAAGCAGCCCGACATAAAGAAAATCCTCGAGTTAAAAATTCCGCTCACGATCGGCACAGACAGCTCAATCACCGGCTCGGGTGGCTTTTTGTGCGAGTTAAAAGCCGCCTATAAATACGCCGACGAAAATCTTGACGGCATGCTTGGTGCAAGCGATCTTGTCAGAATGGCAACCCGTGACGCAGCCGAAATTTTTGGCATAGATAAGTATACCGGCACCATTCAGGCCGGAAAAAGGGCTGATCTAATCGTATTCAGGCCCGAAAATGAAGAAGATCCTTTTGCTTCATTGATCAACATGCAACCCGAGCGTTTCTCCATGATAATCCACAAGGGTGCGATGATTATCGGAAACGATGAGTTCAGGAAGGTTTCGTCGATAGATTTCAGCCTTTACTCAGAAGTCAGATTCAACAATGTATCAAAAGTTCTCTATGGCAGACCGGTACAACTGGTCGAGAGAATAAGTCATAAAATCGGTCAGAATATCTCTTTTCCATTCTTCAAAATCCTTTCAGAGGATTGATTTAACGGCACCGGCTCTTGAATTTGTATGGTTCAGCTGGTATTATTCAGATAAAGACCGCTCGAAAGTTTTATAATTATGAATATTGAATTTTCTCAACCCGATATTTTATTTTACTTCAGTTTTCAATGCCCCTACTCTTACATGACCTGGGAAATGCTGAAAACGATGCTGAAAAACAAGCAAATCACCGTTTGCCCCATAGAAGTCGGTTTGTTTCCCCCAGGCAACACAAAGTTTCACTTTCGCGAAATCTGGGGAGATCCACGCTGGAACAGACTGATCCAGGACGCAGACAAACTTGGACTTCGCATCAGCAAACTTGACAAGTATGTCTCTTCACTTTTTGTTTCCAGAGCAATCGAAGCTTACGGCAGCGCAAGCGCAGAAGATTACATTTCAAGTGTATTCAGAGGCGTTTTTCTAACCGGAATAAACATTTCACTTCCGAATTCGGTCAGAATGCATCTGCAATCCGAAGGCCTCGACTCATCTATTTTTGCCACGGCAATAGAAAACCCTGCCACAGAAAAAAAAGCCCTCGATCATCAGCTTCTCTGGGGCAGTAAAAGGTTACGGCAAGTACCCACACTGGAATATGATTCTGAAAGATATTCAGGCTTCATGGACTCGATTGGCCTTGAACGCTATCTTCGGGCAATTGTAGATTAAAATGACTTATACCTATGAATTTCCCAGACCGTCGGTTACTCTCGATGCCGTAGTACTGCGCACCCCCGCGCTGAAATTTCCAGAAATTCTGCTTATTAAAAGAGGGCGCGAACCATTTGCAGGTTCCTGGGCGCTTCCGGGTGGCTTTCTCGAAATGGAAGAATCGCCACTTTTTGGCGCAGCAAGAGAACTACTTGAAGAAACCGGACTTTCTGAATTGCCGTTGAAACCCCTTTTTACTTGCGGTGAACCGGGTAGAGACCCCCGGGGTCGAACCATAACCATGCTTTTCGGTTGCCTTGTTCGAGATGTTGAACAGGCCCCGAAAGGAAGCGATGACGCTGATGAAGCGGCCTGGTTCAGCTTTGACCACTTACCAGAACTTGCGTTTGATCATAAAAGGGTTATCAATCAGGTCAAAAACCATCTTCAGTGGCAAACCCAGACCTCAATAATCGGCAGAGATGTTTTTCATGGTGTAGCTTCAAAGAAAGACATCATAAGACTTCACCAAAATATCTGCAGCGAACTCGATGTCGACCTTGTTGAAAGGGCCGAAAAACTCGGCCTGTTAACCTGCAAAGAAGGAATATGTCAATATCTGCCGATCGTTCCACATGGTCCCGACTGGCACCCCAACGTCTGGTAATGAATTCATTTCAACTATTAACACCCGCGTTCAAAAAAATTAAAAGAGTGTTTTCTCTGCGAAGCAGATTTGTTCTCTGGCTTCTTGTCGGCGGTTCGTTGCTTGTTTCAGGGGTAATTTATTACGGTCTTTATCGCTTTCTCGATTATGTCGGTCGGGCACCGATGCTTGGCGAAACGATCGGACCTCTTATCGGCGGGCTTCTCGTATCAAAACTGCTTGAAATGTTGCTTTTGACCCTGTTCTTCATGGTATTGTTCAGCAGTATCATCTCAGCTCTTTCAGCTTTTTTTCTGAATGAAGAGCTACCGGTTCTAATGGCGTCACCTCAACCCATTGGTCGAATTTTCAGGTCAAGATTCATCATGATGACCCTTGAAAGCTCGTGGATGGTCATAGCATTTTTTCTGCCAGCGCTTTTAGCATTTGCAACAGCCTTGAAAGCAGAGCCCATGGCTTACCTCATATATCCTGTTTATCTCGGTTTTTTCATGCTTTTGCCTAATATCTGTGGTGGCTTTTTTGCCCTTCTTCTGGGTACATTTTTTCCTATCAGGCAGATGCGCAAAATTTTTCAGTTTCTTTCAATAATTGTTCTGACCAGCCTGATATTTTTTCTAAGATCACTTGAGGCAGAAAAGCTGCTTAATCCCAGCTATTTCAAAGATGTTTCCCAATATATTCTGAGTCTTCAGCTTCCTTTGCTGCAGTTTTCACCGTCTTCCTGGCTGCACCAGGCAACCATGCAGCTTTTCAGAAGCGACTATTATGCCTCGCTGAAGGAATTTTTGCCTCTGGCCGCTTTATCCATAGGGGGCCTGGCGATTTTGAACTTTTTTTCAACCAGATTTTACCGGTCGAGTTGGCAGAAATCTATGGAAGCGGTCGAGAACCAGGTCTTAGGCCTTGAATGGGTTCGCAAGGTCATCATTTTTCCCCTGCGATTTTTCGACAATTCTTTTCGCGTTATTGCCACCAAAGAAATCACCACATTTTTACGAAACCCGGCCATTTTTTCACAGATTTTCATGATGTCTGCCATCGTATTTGTTTATGGCTACAATCTTTCGATACTTCCATTGAAAGATCTACCCACACTATACAGCGGCGAAATAAACGACTCGCTGGTTTTTCTCAATGGCCCCTTCATCGGGTTCATTCTTGCTTCGATCGGCATGCGCTTCGTCTACCCATCAATCAGCATGGAAGGAAGAGCTTTCTGGGCGGTAAAATCTTCACCGGTTCGACCCGGCAAAATTCTTTTCATAAAGCTTAGTATTTATCTGATACCAATGTTCATTCTCGGTTTGATTTTGTGCGCCGTTACCAATTCGATTTTCAAAGTTTCATCAGATATTCTTTTCTGGATGAGCTTCATCAATGTTGGACTAATATCGATCGTCATCACTTCTCTGGCCATCGGTGTCGGCACCGTTTACGCAGATTTCGACGCTGACTCGCCCCTCAAGATCGCCGGTTCTTACGGCGGCTTTATCTACATGATTCTTTCGGGGCTCTACATAATCAACCTTCTCGCGCTTGAAGCATACCCGATGTACAGATTTTTCTTTCATCGTTTTATTCCAATCAGCAGATTTTCAGCAGGTTTTCTCGTCACATTGTGTTCTTTACTTTTGCTGTTCTGCACGATTGCCTGGATTTACATTCCCTTCAGAAAGGGGCTCGAAGTAATAGACAATTATGAACCAGAATGAAAAAGTAATTGAATTTTCGGCAATAAAAAAGCAATACGGTAATTTTCATGCAGTTAAAGGCATTGATCTGACTGTACACAAGGGTGAACTTTTCGGTTTTTTAGGGCCCAACGGCGCCGGTAAAACCACAATGATTCGCATTCTGACCGGCATCATCAAACCCACTTCCGGCAACGTGCTGATTAAAGGTTATGACCTTTATAAAGATCCAGACAACGCCAAATCAAGAATTGGGTTTGTTCCTGACCGTCCTTATCTTTATGAAAAGCTTACGCCCCTCGAGTATTTTGACTTTATGGGCGGCCTTTATAATGTGAACAAGAATCAGGTCGAGAGCAAGGGTGAAGAGATGCTGAAGCTTTTCGATCTCTGGGACCGCAGAAACGAGCTGATAGAAAGCTTTTCTCATGGAATGAAGCAAAAAGTAGCCATGAGCGCAGCCATTCTGCATGATCCTGATATTTTCGTCGTTGACGAACCTACAGTAGGGCTTGACCCTAAAAGTTTAAAACTTGCCAAAGATTTTTTCAGAAATCTAATCAGTCAGGGAAAAACCGTTTTTCTTACAACCCATACTCTTTCAGTAGCCCAGGATTTATGTAACAGAATTGGTATAATTAGAAACGGTGAAATCGTAGCTCTTGGTTCGATGTCTGAATTGCAAAAGAAAGCAAGCTTACCAGGCAACGATCTTGAATCTGTCTTTCTTAAAATCACCGAGGAAGAAGAGCAGGAAAAAATTATCTAGACCATTCGATGAACATTATTGAAGAAAATGAAAGTCACGGAATCAGCCAATCGACAGCTTTTTTAATTCTGCTGACGATTAATTTGTGTTGGGGCGGCTCGTATGCAGCAACCAAGTTTGCTCTCGAAGCCGTGCCGCCGACCACTTTGGCATTTATAAGGTTTATCATCGGCGGCTTCTTTCTTATGCTGATTCCGATGCGGTCCCGGCACAAGCTTACCGGTAAAGACTGGAAAGATCTATTTCTGATTGGTTCTTTCGGTGTTGCCATCGCTTATGCTCTTTTAAATCTCGGGCTACAGATGACCACTTCTACGAAAACCGCTATTGCCGCTTCCATGGAGCCAGTTTTCACGATACTGCTTGCGGCACTTATTCTCAAAGAGACTTTACGTAGCCGAACCGTCAAGGCCATGACAATTTCGATTATCGGGGCAATTCTTTTAATGCTGGGAAATAAAGATCCGGGTCAGATAATTGAAGAAATTTACAGTGGCGGTGAATTTCTCGGCGATGTTCTGGTAATCGTCTCAATCCTGCTCGCAGCGCTTTACTCTATTTTGATGAAGCCTGTAGCAAGCAGAATTGGTGCGATTCGTGCAACCTCATACAGTTTTTTCATCGGAGCCATTCTGCTTTTGCCGGTGGTTTATCTTGAAATGTCTGAGCTGTGGCCGGTCACCTTCACCAGAAGCTCTTTGCTGGCAATAATTTTTCTCGGTGTTATCTGCAACGCTCTTGCATTTGGTTTATGGAACTGGATACTAAAATACACTGACGCCGGCATCATGGCAGTGACTTTGAATGCTCAACCACTTGGGGGCGTTGTTATCGGCTGGCTCTGGCTTGGTGAAACCCTTAGCGCAAACGGAATTATAGGTTCATGCCTGATTCTGACAGGTATCTGGCTGCTGCCAAGAGAGTCGAGAACCTGATAAATGTATTGTTATGAAGCTCTTAAGTGCACCAAATATGATTGTCCGGTTCAAAGAAATCAAATAAAGCGGTGCTGGGAATTTTTACAGAAGCTGCATAACAAAGAAGTCACCATAGACGAATGTCCTTTTGCGCCTTGTGACAAATGCAATTACCGTCTCGGCTGGGAAATTGGTCTGATTGGCGAAAGCATGTTCCCTGACTGCCCTGACCCGACCCCCGAAAGTCTTATGCCGGCCCAGCAGCCCGAAGTTCCCGCCGAAAAAGAAGTTTCGCAAGCAGCAGAGCCGGATCAAATTGCCCCTGCCCCGGAAATCTTAAAGGAAGAACCTGAACCGCAATCAGAAACAACTGTTTCTGAGCAGGCCAGGGAAGAACCCGAAGAAACCCATAAAGACCCGGCATCTGAACTGATTTCTGAAGACAATGAAAAACTGGGCCAACCCGGCTTGCGATTTTGCCATGAGATTGTCGAATGCCCGAACCCTCATTGCGTTGTAAGAAGAAGGCAGATTATTCAGTGTTTTAAATACTTTTCGCGAAAAACTGCTGCAGAAAAAGAAGAAATGACCTGCACCAAACGCAAATGCAACGAATGTTTTTACAAAAAAGGCTGGGATCTGGGTATTCTTGACGAAAGCTTTTTCAAAGATATTCTCGAGCAAAAGAAGCTTAAAATTGAAAAAGCCGATCGCATCAAAAGAAATACCCTCGTTGAGATTTATCTTGCCGAGTTGTCTAAAAAGCCCTTAACCCGTGAAGAAGAATATGCCCTGGCCAAAAAAATAGCCGGTGACAGTGAGGCATCTGAACTTTTTCTTCTGGCAAATCTTAAGCTGGTTACCAGAATTGCGAAACGTTACTCAAAAACCGGGCTGGGCCTGATGGATCTGATTCAGGAAGGCAATATCGGCCTTATCAAAGCAATTTCAAAATTTGATTTTACTCTTGGCTATCGCTTTTCAACCTATGCCGCCTACTGGATCAGATACTACATGCAGAGGGCCGTTGCCAACCAGGGCAGAACCATACGAATTCCGCATCATCTTCTGACCGTGGCACATAAAATCAGAAGAAAAATTCAGGAATATGAATATGCCAACTATCGATCACCAACTCTGACTGAACTTGCAAAAAGCATGGGGCTTGAAGAAGAAAAGATTCTCAGCGTTTTGCGAATTACCCAGACCCCTGTTTCTATCAATGCAAAGGTTGGTGACGACGGCGAAGATGAAACTATTGAATACTACATTTCTGACCGGCGGGTGCTTTCGCCTGAAGAACTCGCCCTTGAAAATCTTAAAAACGAAGCGGTTAAAAACGC
>JASURT010000061.1 GCA_030446435.1 Candidatus Ozemibacter sp. | reverse complement strand
TGGAGACTCGTCGGGGTTTCGGCGCGTTATGAGAGGGTTGAGAAGCCAGAGTCAAGAGACGCCGAAGTTGCGTAAGCGGCGCAAATACCAGCACGAAGATTTTGCCGTAAACAGCAAACCCTTTTTTCGCTCAGTGCTTTTAATTGAAGTTGTTTGAATTTTGCTGTACACTGTTGGGCGTATATGTCTAATCGAAGACTGATATGTTTAACCGTAGCTTTTTTCACCCTTATTCTGGGTGGAACTTTTGCTTACCGCCTGGTTGAAGGTCAGAACTGGTCAATTTTAGATGGGCTGTTCATGACCGTCATAACCCTTTTCACCGTTGGTTATGCTGAAGTTCACCCGCTATCAGACTCAGGCAGAATACTCACCATTGTGCTCATTTTTGTCGGCGGCGGTTTCATGGCGTATGTGGCTTCTTCGCTTGCACAGCTCATATTTGAAGGTAAAATCAGAGAAATCTGGGGGCTAAAGAGAATGAAAAACAGAATCAATGAACTTAAAGACCATTATATAATCTGCGGTGCTGGTAAAACTGCCCATGAGATTATTAAGAGTCTCAGCAACAGCAACCCCACCAATTTTGTCGTAATAGACATAGATAGAAGCCATATTCAGAAACTTCAGGAAGAAAACATCTTCGCCATTGAAGGCGACGCTACCACAGATTCGATACTTATCGACGCCGGCATAGAAAGAGCTGCCGGGC
Organism: Candidatus Ozemibacter sp.; assembly: GCA_030446435.1. Lineage (GTDB taxonomy): Bacteria > Muiribacteriota > Ozemobacteria > Ozemobacterales > Ozemobacteraceae > DYKG01. Next base: position 15,338 of record JASURT010000061.1, on the reverse strand, counting down.
TTGCCGCCACCCTTCCCACAGATGCCGACAACGTATTCGTTACCCTTTCAGCCAAAGGCATAAAGAACGACATTTTTGTCGTCGCCAAAGCCGAGCGCATTGAAAGTATCGCCAAACTTAGAAGGGCAGGCGCAAACAAGGTAGTTTCGCCCAATATTATTGCCGGCGCAAGAATGGCCGCCATGCTGCATCGTCCATCTGTAGTCGATTTCGTCGACTCGGCACTGGCCGGAGACAACCAGGCAATGCAGATGGAAGAATTCAGAGTGCAAAAGCAGGCGTTTCTTTCTGGCAAAGCCTTGAAAGACGCTGAAATCAGACAGCGTTCAGGAGCCATAATCGTAGCTATAAGACGGGAAAGCGAAACCATAATCAATCCCGTTCCTACCTATGTTTTTCAACCTCACGATGTTCTCGTGGTTCTTGGCACCAAAGAACAGATAACCAACTTCGCGACATTAACGAATAATTGATTTTTTCAGAGGGGGCTATAATGAAAGTCAGATACATTTTTACGGTAATTTTATTTCTTTTCTGCGCCGGCTTCACGCTTTACGGCACAGAGCCAGCTTATTTGCAGGTTCAGCAGGCAGACAATCTGATTAACAACAAGGAAGCAACCAGGGTAAACTTCATCAATCGCAGCGACAACCCTGACTTCATAACTCCCCCCAAAAAAGAAAAACCCGAAAGCTTCGACACCATAAAAACTCTGGTACCCTATGAAGACCTTTACAAAGTGCTTCAACAAGACATAGGCAAGTATTTCATTCTTCCTATTGAAGAATTTGAAGCGCTTAAGAAAGCCAAAGAAGCCTGGCTGGCATCGCAATCGCAGCCAATAACCGCCCCGCCCCCGGTTCTTTACCAGATTCATTCGGCACGCCTTGAAGGTCGACTTGAAGACAATTTTGCTCATATAGATGCATTTTTCAAGATTGAAACCCACACCGACGACTGGCATGAGATTCCTATTCTCTGGGGCAGTCTTGCCATAGAAGAAGTAAGGCTTAACGGGGTCGAAACCACTTTAAAAACCAACTGGATAGATAATTCAACTCGCCAGGTAAACTTCGGCAAACTCAGCAAGCAAAACATTCTTCAGAACTATTATCAGAGTTCATTGTCTTCTTCTGAAATGCTTAGCCAGAACAACTGGAAAGATACGATTTTTTCGCTTCCGATCAAAGGTAAAAACACCCATGAATGCCGGATCAGCTTCATGGTGCCTGTTCAAAACAATGAAGATCTGTATACTCTGCAGTTCAACATGGCCCAGATTCCTTTGGCATTCCTGAAACTTCAGGCCGATGACTTCACTTTATCAATAGACAGCACCACTTTCAAAGACTTTTCTGTTGATGAATCCTCGTTACAAAAGCATTCATGCACTTTCATCGGCTGGCTGGGGGCAAAAAGCGATGTAAGCCTGAAGTGGCGTAGAAAATACACAAGAACCCAGCCTAAACCAGAAAAAGCAGTTACTACCCCAACCGCTTCAGCTGCCAACGAGCTTCAACCTCAACCCGAAAGTGTGACACCCGAGGAACCCGAGATCGTAATTCAACCTCTGGTATACGCCAGAGCCAATACCCTGATAAGTTTGGGCGAAACTTCTCTTCAGGGCTTTAAAACCATCGATTATTCGATCAGCAAGGCACCGGTATCAAGTTTTTCTTTCAGCCTGCCCGAAAATGTCGAAATAATCAGTGTAAACGCCGACAGGCCCCATTCTTACCGCCAGCTGCGCGACGGCAACAAACGCAACCTTCGCGTTGAATTCATGGCTGGACGAGAAGACACATGCCAGATCGAGATTGTTTACGAAGCCCCGGTCGATCTGGCCGAGTCCCTTATCGACATCCCCGAAGTCGCCCCCATTGGCGTAGAACGAGAACTTGGGGCTATTGCCGTAGAAGCACTGACTTCTGTTGAAGTTCAACCCGGTAACGATGACGAAAACCCACTCAACAAAGGCATCTATCCGTTAGATCCGCTTGAAGCACCCCAGCCACTGAAAGCCCGGGCTACAAGACCCATTCTTCTGGCCTACAGACAAAACGCGAGGCCTTCGAACATTCTTCTGAAAGTTAAACGCTATTTGGACGTAAACCAGCAAACCGTCGTTGCTGACCGCATGGAAGTTAAAACAACCTTTACAACGAATAAAACCAGCAACACTCTGCTGAACATGAGAATTCGCAATAACAACAAGCAGTATCTTCAGCTACAGCTTGGCTCGGGCACCGAAGTCATTTCGGCCTTCAGAAGCGGCAAACCCGTCAAGCTCGTAGCCAGCAAAAATGACGGTAAAGTCCAGATTCCGCTCGAAATGAGTCAGACTGTAGGCAAGCCGGTTGAAATGAATCTTCAGGTTCTTCTGAAACACCCGGTAGACGAAATAAAATGGCGCGGCTCACTTGAATTCATGCCTCCGATGGTCGATATACCCGTTTCAAGATTTTACTGGCAGATTTTCGCACCCGAACAATACCATCTTTATAACTTTGACGGAACGGTTAAACACAGCCTGACCCGCAAAGACCCATTCTTTTTCCGCGGCTTTATGACTCTGCTGCGCCTGGCATGGGACCTCATCTCAAGCCCCGACACACTGATCGTCGTAGTTTTCATTATTTTCGTAATCCTTCTGATTGTGGCCAAAAAACTTCTTTGGCGCATTCTTAAAGGAATCTGGGCAATTATCAGCGGAATTTTCTCTTACATCTTCAGTGGAAAAGGCTTCAGACTCGCTGAACTGATGTTTGTTTTCGCGATAATCGGAATACTTTTCGCCATCGCCACCCCGAACTTTCGCAAAGCACGAGAACAAAGCCGCGAAAAAGCCTGTTATGCGAACATGAGGGTTCTTACCGGAGCTGTCGAAATGTACAACATGGACAATCCACAGCAAATGCGCAAACTCAATATGAACAGCCTGCTCAAAGGCAAATACCTCAGACACGAACTTTATCCGCCTGAAAGCGGGTGCCGCTACGAAAGCCGCGGCGATCTGTCCGGCGGTGGTCACATAGTCTGCCGACTTCACGGCGCGGTTGACGCAGACATAGAAGGCCTGGCACCACAGGAAGCCGATTACGAAGTCAGTTCCAGAACAGACTTCGCCCGTGAAACAAAGATGGCTCGTCAGGAAATGATGAAAGGCGACAGTTTTGCGCCGAAAGCTATGCCATCTGCTCCATCCGGCGGCAGTTATGGCGCAGCGAAAAGCAAGGGCATGCTTCCGATTCAGGCTAAATTCATCATGACTTCAAACCATTACAATCTTGAACGAGACCTGGTCATAGCCGACATCGCCTCGAACGGCGCGCTGGTAAGCAATCGCACCTGCCCGGTAGTAAAAGTAAACTATGTGTGGGCGTCGGCCCTGATGGCCGCTGAAATTTTCGCTTTCGTTCTTGCGCTTTTTGCCGGCCTGTATTTCATCTCAGGCGCTTTTCTCGATTACTCTTCAAAAATTTCTTTTGCCGCCATAATCATACTGATTCTTTCGGTAGTCGATCTGCAGCTGAAATCCATCGGCGACATGGCGAACATGGGTCTATGGCTGGCCATTGGCGGCGGCTTCATCTGGAAAATCGTCTGGCTTGTTTCAAAGCTTAACATTAGCTTTGGTGGCTCTGGTGATTCAGATGATGACAACACGCCAAAGCCCCCCAAAGTAGCCAGATCAGTAAACCTCGATGACATCAAAACAGCCGATTCAGACGAGCCTATGAATCTTAAACCCGACGCCGGAAAAGTTAATCCGATGATTTTGCTGGTTCTGGTGATGGTAATGTCTCTTGGTCTAAGCCTGGTCCATGCAGCAAACACCCGTGAAATCAGAGTCATGGCACCCTTCAAGGAACTCGAAAAGGTTGTTCCTACCGGTGACCGGGTGGTGATCATTCCCGAAAAGGATTACGAATATCTCAAAGACATAGTTGAACCAGAAAAGCCCCAAATCAAAGCTCCGCAATCATACCGTTTCGAAAACGTTTCATACAAAGGCGTGATTGAAGAAAAAGGAGTTAGATTCAAGGCCAACTTCAATCTTAATCTTTTCAACGAAGGCTGGAAAAGCATTGCATTGCTTACAACTGCCGCCATTCCTTCTTATGCAGGGCTGGATAGCAAACCTCTTTCGTTAACCGTAATCAGCGGTCAGGATTTCTCTGCCTACGGATTTATGACCGATGCGACCGGAACCCACAAAGTCGAACTTGATTTCTTTGTGCCGCTCTCTTCAAGCGAATACAAGCATACCAGTAAGTTCAACCTCCCCATGATTCCGGTTTGTCTCTCTACCATCGAGCTCACAGCAAACGAAGAAGACTGTGAAGCCTGGATAGACCCGGGGGTTCTTAAGCCCGCCGAAAAATCTAATGGCAAAACAGTTTTCAAAGCACTTCTTCCCCCAACCAACAATCTGAAATTCGAAATTTATCGCAATGTGGGCGGAGCAACCCTGAAACCTGTCGTTCCTGAAAAAGAAACACCCGGTACAGAAGAAGACACAAAACCGGTGGTGATTGAAGAAAAGACGAGAATCACCGCGGTAGCATCAAATCTTCTTTACTTCAAAGAAGGCTTTGTAACTGGCACCAACTGTTTCTCTCTCAAAATAAAAGGCGGCAATGGCATTGCCAGTCTAACTTTCAGCATTCCCGAAAAAATCAGAATTCTCAAAGTCGAGAACAAATTGATCGAAGACTGGAAACTGCTTGAAACAGAAGATCAAAGAACCCTTGAAATATTCTTCAAATCTAGAATCAGGGGCAATACAGAGCTGGTCATCGAGTTTGAACAGGAAATTCAGAATCTTAAAGACGAAAATTATCAGGCACCTGAAATTGTTCTGCTCGATGCCGAACATTCTTACGGAATTCTTGGCATAGGCTGTCTGCAGACACTCGAAATTTCGGTAAGTAGCACGCCCCAGGGCTATAGCCCCATAATTGCCGCTGAATTCCTGAAAGAATGGAAAAAAGGATACCCGGAAAAAACCCCCTATGCATTCAAATTTCTGCGACATCCCAACAACCTTGTATTGACCATCACCAGACCAGAAGACATCAGCCAGCAAACTGCGGTTATCGACAGAGCCGAAGCCCTGACCCTTCTGAATGAAGACGGCTATCTGCTCACCAGAATCGTCTATGAGGTCAGAAACAACTCGCAGCAGTTTTTAAAAGTTCGCCTGCCTGTGGTAGCAAGTAAATCAGCCGAACTCTGGAGCACCCAGGTCGCCGGAGAATCTGTAAGGGCCGGCTTCGACGAAACCTACAAAGTGTATAATCTGCCGATAGTGAGATCTCCGATCGAAAATGGAGAATCAAAATCTTTCCCGGTAGAAATGGTCTATGTTGTAAAAACAGACAACCCGCTTAAAGCTTTCAACCAGATTTCAATCGAGCTGCCGCAAACTCATCTGCCCGTAAGCGAACTGAGCTGGATTCTTTATCTGCCCGAAGGCTATGAGCTGATGAAAGAAACCGGCAACGTCGACCGAAAACAGACACAGGCTCAGACAAAATTTCTATATAATTCATCATATTTCACCTCTATAAACACAATCAATCAGGCCCGAACCCGGAAAAACCAGATGATTCAACAAAAGTGGCAGTATCAGAAAAAAGGCCCTGAACAGTCGTCGCAGCAGGATAGAATTTTCGGCACAACCGGTCTTCTTCCGGTTAAGTTCTCCATTCCGACCACCAGCTGGTCTACCTCGTTTACCATGCTGCAGATCGAGCCCGAGGGTCGTGCGCCATACATCGAAGGTATGTTGGTAAACCCGCGTAAAGGCAAAGGTTTCCTTTTTCAGGCCGTGATGATTCTTATCGGTGTATTTCTGACCCTTGGTCTGGTAAAACTGTTTACCGGTAAAAGAAAATACCTGTGGTTCCTGTTCCTGGTATTGCAGGCTTCTATCGTGGCGTTGGCAATTTACCTGAAACTGTATCAGGCTGACCATTTCGCGCAACTTGGCTTTGCCTCTTCACTGAGCATTTATCTGCTTTACCTGTTCTTTAAATTCAAGCCTGAAGAAAATAGGCAAAAATGAAAACAGACATCGAGAAACTGATTGGGCCTGATCAGACCAGCGACCAGAAGTGGAAAAGCATGGTTCTTCCACTCATTCTGTTTCTGGTCGCCCTGTATTTCTGGGACACGGTTTTCGTTTTACCGGTAAAATATCTAACAGTCTTTTTTCATGAGCTTTCTCATGGTATCGCGGCCAAAATTACCGGCGGTGAAATCGTAAGAATTGAAGTGAATGCCAATCAAAGCGGAGTTTGCTGGACCAGGGGCGGAATCAGATTCGTGGTTCTAACTGCCGGCTATCTCGGCAGCCTCATCTGGGGAGCGGCTATTTTGCTTTCGGCGGCAAAAACACGCTTTGACAAAGAAATTACCGCCGGACTCGGCATTCTTCTTCTGGCCGTAACCGCCATCTGGGTAAGAAATCTTGAAGGCATTCTTATCTGCGGCTTAACCGGTGCGGGTATTCTCGCCTTTGCCAAATACTCTACCGAGTTTGCCTGCGACCAGTTTCTTCGTTTTCTTGGCCTTACCTCGTGCTTTTATGTGCTGATAGACATTAAAGGCGATTTGATTGACAATTCGATTCAGGGTTCTGACGCTTTTCGACTTGCCGAAATGGTTCATATGCCAGACTGGCTTGTCGGCGGAGTCTGGTTTCTTATTGCTGTGGTAATTACCTGGAAAGTTCTTGACTACAGCTTCAGGTAAAAGTTTTCATTTAATATTACAAGAGGATAAAGAGATGACCTTAAATTATGAACAGCTGTTATTACTTAGAGAGCTCAACCAGGACCTCGACAGTCTGGTCGAAAACCTGCAAATCACACATTCAGATCTTGCCACTGCTATTTTTCGCATTTACGAATTTCTTTCGCAGAGAGTCGAAGCCGATGTTCTGTTTGTCGAAACCCAGGATGAGAACCTTAACAACCGGGTTTTCTGCTATGGAAACGCCGCCGAGAACTTAAAACGCACTACGCCCCAGCTGATAAAAATCACCGAAGCAAACAGTTTTTCCACCCCCGGAAAAAACTGGTTCGTTCAGCCTCTCGAAATGGCCGGCAATTTTATCGGTTCTATCGGCATGGCTTTTCTGCCCGAGAATGCACCGGCCAAAGAGCTTGGTGCCGAAATTCTTGATTGTGTCAGTGAAGAACTCGATAATTTCTTTTTCGGAATTTACTCGAACCGGCTTAAACACAGCATTATAATGGGTTTACAGTCTGCCCTGAAAAATCACTCGATAATAGATTCAATCGATGGGGCAGCCTATGTTTTGAAAAAAGAAATTCCTTTTGAAAAGATGATCATTCTCTACACAGACAGAGAACTTACCGGCATCGAGAATTACAATTACCTTGTTTACAATGGCATGCAAAGGGTTCACGACTCGTTCAATACCCCGCATGAAGGCCTTGAAAACTTTTTCAGCAAGCACGAAAGTCCTTTATCTGCCGACCCTGACGAGCTTAAAGAAATTATTGGTGCGGGCAATGTAACCGTTTCTTATCTGCTCGACGGTTTGATCGAAGAAGAATTGATCGGCAAAGTCATTCTTATACCTGAAGAAGGCGCAGAATTTTCTATTTTCTGCCGCGAAATAATTCAGGTTTTCACCGAATCTTTGCGACAACGGCTGGTTGATTTCAACCGCGAAAGAAACGGCTTGCGCAAATTCTTTTCAGACAAGGTCATCAATCAGCTGACCTCTGAGATTGGGTATGACAAACTTTACCTCAGCCCCAGAGATGAAGAAATTGGTATTATTTTCGCCGACATTTCCGGTTTTACCAAAATGAGCGAACAGATTCTCAAATCGCCTGAACGAATCACCGACCTGGTCGATAAATGGTCGAATGGAATTCTCGAACGGGTTTTTCCGCTTGGCGGTTGTCTTGACAAGCTTGTGGGCGATTGTGTGATAATTCTCTTTGGCCCCCCCTTCTATCGGGATTCAGCCGAAACCATAGTGGAAAATTCATTAAAAGCTGCTGAAGAAATTGTTAAGTTTACCCGTGAATTTCTTAGAATGCCCGAAAACAAAGAAATCCAGCAACACGAAGATTTTGATAAGTTCGGCGTCGCCATCGGAATAAACTATTGTCCTGCTGTCGTTGGCTTGATAGGTCCGAACGAAGATCTTACCGCTTTCAGTTCAGGAATGAATATAACTGCGCGCCTGCAGGGTTTGGCAAAAGCAGATCAGATACTGGTAACCGAAAAAGTACACCTGATTGCGTCGGCTTCCGACGAATGGCAGTTCGAAGGCCCCGATTCAGCACCGGTCAAGAATGTGAAAGACCCGCTGGTATTCTACAAACTGATTGAAAAAGACTGAAAAAAGGCGGCATGAAAACAGAAGGCTGGTTTATCTATATACTGCTGTGCAATGACGACACTCTTTACACCGGCATAACCAACAATCTTGCCCAACGAATTGAAATGCACAATTCAGGCACTGGCGCAAAATACACCAGAGGGCGAAACCCGGTCAGGCTGATCTATTCTGAATCTTTGCCCAACCGATCAGAAGCGAGCAAAAGAGAAAGACAAATAAAACGACTGACCAGAAAAGCCAAACTCAAGCTCGCCGGCCTCGAATCAACGGAACCGGCATAAAATCAGAGCGTGAATTGCTGAATCAATAGCGTTCGTCGACTACGGTTTTTATTTTACCGGTGCGATCGTTGCGCTTGATCATTCCCGGTTTGTGCCATTCTATTTCGAGATTCATCCAGCCTTCATGAAGTGATTCAGCTATTTTGTATGAGCCTTTTTTAAGAGCTTCGACAACCCTGGCATCAGGTATCTCTGCTTCTGCTTCAAGTCTTATTATCAGCAGATCTTTACCTAAAGATGTTCTGGCGACCAGCTGAAAGCTTTGACTGACGGGTAAATCGCTCAAACCGGCTGCCACATCTACGGGCATAAGGTTGATTCCGCCGATCACCAACAGATCATCACAACGACCAAGCAATTCAAAGGTTTTACCTCTGAAGCCGCAAGGGCATTCAACCTCTACCCAACGGCCAAGATCACCAGTGCGGTATCTGACGACCGGCATAAGGGTTCGGTCAAGATTGGTTGCGACAATTTCACCGGGCAAGTCGTCAGAAACCGGCTTGAGCGTTTTTGAATCAATAATTTCTGCATAGCTGTATTGATCAAGAACATGGTGCGCCGAGCCTTCAAGAAAATCGCACTGCCAACCGATCGGGCCAGTGTCTACACAGGCGTAACCTGCCGACCTGATTGAAACTGCGCCTATGGCCGCTTTTAGAAATTCACAGGTTTGCGGGCGCAAATGTTCACCGCCATAAAGAATCTTTTCGATTCTGATATCCAGACCACGGCGCTGAATTTCTTCGGCAAGCTTGATTATAATTGAAGGCAAACCAACGACAGCGTTAACTTTAAAGGTCTGCAAATACTTAAGAATATTTTCGAAGTCTGAAGCGCCGCCAACGGGCAAATGCAGACAACCAAGATTTTCAAGAGCCCGACCGGCCACATTGAAGCTGGTCCAGAGATTGCCGGCGATAAAAAGATTTGCAACCCGGTCTGTTTCACACAAACCCGCATTGCGATAAATGTCGGTCAGAACATCGGTAACATAGCGATATTCACGATTAGAATAAAACGTGAATTTCGGGTTTCCGGTCGTGCCACCCGAAGCGTAAATATATGCATCGGTCATCGGACCGGTCAGAATTGCCTCTGATTCAGGTGGAGAATTTCTATAAAATGTATCACGATCGAGCAAAGGCAATTTTAGAAAGTTCTCAAAACCACTGCCACCGGCCTTAGCAATTATAGACCCATAGTAAGGCGAATCGGTAATACGCCCAAGCAAGCGCTCGATGCGGCTTATATGCCCTCGTCCATATTCGAGATCAACCCATTCAACAAGCTGCCTGAGAAGAAACGCGCCTTCATGAGGAGCACCATCGTGCCCTTCGCTCATGCCGCCAACTTCAGTGATACGCCGGGCTCCGATATTTATCAATTCCTGTTGGCAGGAATCAAGAATATCATCTTCAAGGCATAATCCCACGGTTTGCAGGTAATTTGCAAGTGGCGCAACCTTAGCAATCATTTCATCAACGCTGGCAACCCTTTTGACAAAAAGCGTGCGATTAAGGCATGAAATCTTGAACTCGGGGTCTTTTTCGTAAACGATCGAAAAAGCAAAATCCTCGGGGCAGACAAGCCTTGCTTCATTTCGGGCCTGAGCCATACGGGCAAGCTCTCGCACCTTTCTGATCTCGACTTTTTCATCAAAACTAAGTCTACCCACGGGCAACTCGTCTTTTAGTTCGATCAGCTCGTCATAAAGTTGTTCGATAAACTGGTGAGCCGGCTTTTCGTTCTGATCAAGAATGTATACGACATGAGGCGAAGAGCAGGCCTGCTGGTCCCAGCGGCAAAGGTCGAGGGCAAGCCCTCTTATAACCTGCTTATCAAGACCTTTTTTGATACGTGTTCCCGAAATTACCGCGAATGAATATCTTGGTCCGTTTTCGATAAGATGTGTGGCGTTACCCAAACGCTTTTTAACAGAAGCCAGTGCTTCATGACCGCCCCAGAAAATCACGGTTAGCTGAGCCTGTAACAAAGGATTCTCGATCCTCTCGTCGCCGCCTTTCCAGAGAAGTGCTGCCTGATGTGGCCAGATTATTCCGTCCGGATCATTTTCTTTTATGCTTTCAAGAAATAAAAGCGGAAAAACCGGGTCAACCCGCGACATTTTTAAAATATTGGCGTTTTTGGTTATGATTCCCGAAACCAGGCTGTCGACTGCCCCCACAAAAACATTACCAGCGGTCAAATGAAGAAGAACTCCGCGGGGAACAGCCTTAAGGTCGTATGCCAGATCAGGCCGCCCTACCCATTCATCGAGAATGCGGCGATGCCCCAGCTCACCAATCAAACGCTTTTCAAGGTTTTCACGCCTGCATATTGCCGAGATTACACCAAATCCCTCGTTGACCATCTCTTTGCTGAAATCAATCATGCCGGGCAAAATGCGGGCGGCTTTTTTTCGCAGGTGATAGTCGGGGTCTTCCCAGCATTCTGAGACGCATTGCAAAACATCGAGAATACATTCAACATCAGGCTTTGCCGCAGCAGCAGCATGATCTTGTGCATCTGCGATAATTTCGGCTACCAGCTCAGAATCAAGCTGCTCGGCAGCTATTTCTTTGCCAAAAAGATAACATTTATTCGTCATATTTGAAGTCTTCATCATTTCAGTAAATCCAGTGCAGTAATAGCGCAGCCTTTATGCTTTGCCAGACCGGCACGTCCAAGAATCCGAAAGGTTTTGCCTGAACGGCCGCAAGGACAATTTTGTTCAATAATTGCCCGGTCGGTGGTCAAAAGTGAAATTGAAGGATAGCTGGAAAGATACGGAGTCATCAGCTGCAGTAACCCTGCCTTGCCGACACCAAGATCTTCCAGAGTTTCAGGGTCTACAGCCCTGACTCTCGCATAAATGGGAACGTGCAATCGACCATGTTCACAATCTACGTATGGAATTCCGTGCTCGACCATGCCAAAAAGATCACGAATGTTTTCTCCGGGCATGCCAAGCATCTGCTCGACTCTCTTTTTAAAAATATCTTTGGTGACTTCCTGATCTTTGTGCATTTTCCAGCCACCGCCGGTTATAATGTATGAATCATTACCGAGGTAAAGCCTTATACCCTTTTCTTCAAGCCGATTACAAACCTGCCATAAATAAGCGGGAAAACCGAGAATTCTTACCGGCTCAGAACGCCGACCGAATTCGATAAGCTTCTTTACCGTCGCTTCGAGATCGAATTCAAAATCTTTAACAGCTTCGTTCCAGCGAATCGCGTAAAATACAGAGCGCCTTGCGGTAAGGCCGGTAAGCATTTTATCTGAAAAAGCAGTGCCGACACTGCCGGCCTTTTTAGGGTCATAAGTAAAGCAAAGATAATTTACTTTCTGTTTGAGATTAACCAGACCAAGCGAGTTAAAAATGTTAAACACAATTTTTTGAATTCGCCGATAAGACCTGTTGTCAAGAACGATGGCGCTTTTTCGCCCACCGGTTCCGGATGAGGTCAGTTCAATCTTAACTTTGTTCTCAGGCACAGAAATCAATCTGAATTCTTTAAAAATAGTAACGAGTAAAGGTGGAATCTCTTCTGGCGCAAGATTGTCGATATCGTCGCCAAGACCTGATTCAAGCATAAAAGCACGAAAATCGGCGCAGTTTTTCAAATGCCACCGCAAGGCCTCACGCATCGATTCAGCAAAAAGCTTTTCAGCCTCGGGGGTATGATCAAAGGCCTCTAATTGATCGAACAAAAGGCCGGTAGCTTCAAAAGGTTTTCCTTCAGCCAATTCTCCACTCCTCGTCAAAGTCTGGCTGGCAGCGTATTAACAAGCTATACCAGCATTTCATGAATGCATCTAAAAAACGCCTGTTGGTATCGACAAGATGCATGTTCATAAAATCTAATTTCTCGAATGATCTCGAAAAAATAATGAAATCTTCACGCATTCCATCATCGTTCATTTTCATCGACGGAAAATACGCACAGGGCAAAAATTTTGCATCGAGAGCAAGGCGCTGCATCTCTGGTTTAAAAGCATTAACAAGCATTTCAATATATCGCATACCAGATTTGGCAGCCTCTTCACAAAACCACATCAGGGTTCGGCGCAAATCTTTACCCGAAAAGCGATAACCAAGAATGACACCATTTCCGTCAAGCTTGTTGAAATTCACAAATATATCTGCGGTTCCATCTTTGGCGGTAAACAACAAATTTGGCTCGGTAAACGGAAAAAAGACCCGCTGCATCATGTCTTTATCCTGATAGCTGTCATACTTCGCTCTGATGTCGTCAAGATTCTCGTCGACTTCAAATGCGATTGAAGCACCCATTTTCCTTGGGTCCTGTTCATCCAAGATTATCTCTTCCGCTTCATCTTCAAGCTCGAGTTCATCTCGGGCAACTTTGTAAAAATCGATGATTTCAGGAATAAGCTGCGGCCTGGGCCGGCGATACTGCAAACTCTGTTCGCGAAAATAAACCTCGAGACCATGAGTTTCGAAAGATTCAACTTTACGCACGTTGGGGAAAATTCCCATGGGGAGGAAACCAAGATGCTCGAGAACAACCTGCGGTGCAAAACTGACGGTTCTGGTAGTTGCATAAATGACGTCGCAGGTTCGGGTTCTTTCGGTCAACAGCTTCAAACTGTGTTTCACCATGGTGCGCATTACATCACGCCCACGCAGTTCACTCAAAACAGCGGCGGCGTATGACTTACCAATTTTGTTTACCGGGTCAATCGTGAATATGACCGAACCGACAACCCTTCCTTCGAGATGCGCCAAAGTCCAGAAATAGTTCGGATCTTCTACCTTCTTGGCAATAATCTCGGGATCAGCGACTTCAGGTAAGGTGTATTTGCCATTGTAGACCTTAATATAAAGGTCTATTATAGCCTCAATATCATCAGCGGTTGCAGGCTGGAAAACAACACCCTTGTTACCCTGCAGAACCAGCTCCATTGTATCCCCCTTGCTGAAGTCTCTACATTTTAACTCCTCGCATGGCCAGTATACTTACAGAGAGAAGACAAGTCAAGACCAGCCCCGACCCGAAAAATGCTGTTGGTGTTTACGACAAAATCTTCGGGCAGGTATTTGCGCCGCTTACGCAACTTCGGCGTCTTCTGCTCTGGCTTCTCAACCTTCTCATAACGCTCCGAAATCCTGACGGGCGGCACCAAGACCGCGGGGTATCCTTCGGCTGCCTGGCATTCCCACATCCTGAAAGTCACGCGGTGGTCCGCCCCTACGATTCAGGTGGGTTGTTCAGAGAGTCAGCGACGACTTTCGTCAGCGAACGTTCTGCAAATACCGGCACGAAGATTTTGAAAGGTTTTAATTGCGAGTTACCCAGAGTAAAAAAAATAAAATAAAAAAAGAATTTCACCCCTTGTACCTTGGTTTAGCTTGTGATATTCTTGGCACGTCCCAAACCCAAACCCCAACGGAGAGCCTATTTTGTCAATATCTGAGCTGATCGGGCAATTCATGCAATATTTACAAAAAGAAAGAGCTCTGTCGAGTCATACCGTTCGGGCCTACGAATCCGATCTCGAATCCTTCGCTGACTGGCTTGGCAAAAATCTCGACTGCACCACCACAGATCAGCTTGAAAAGCTTTCTTTGGCACAAATAAGATCTTACTGGGCACATAGACGGGCCAACGGACTGTCACAACAAAGCATGCGCCGGGGCCAGTCATCACTCAGAACTTTAATCAAGTTCGCCCGAAGAAGAAAAATCATCGAGAAAAACCCGGTTGAAGGCATGGATTCGCCAAGAAGAAAGAGACCCCTTCCAAAAGCCTTATCTTACGATGACGTAAACATGATGATGAACGTGCCCCCTGCAGAAACCCTTCAGGGCAAAAGAGACCGGGCAATTCTTGAACTTTTGTATGGAAGCGGGCTTCGCATTTCTGAGGTAGCGACCATACTGGTCAACAATCTCGATCTGACAAACCAGTTCGCGCGCGTGGTCGGCAAGGGCAACAAGGAAAGAATCGTCCCCCTTACTCCGACCTGCTGCAGGGCAATTTCTACCTATCTTTCATGCCGCCAAAGCCCGCAAAGTGAAAACACCGATCGGAATTTTTTGTTTTTGAATCGGTTCGGCAAGCCAATAACGACAAGAAGTATTGCCAGAATGATCGACAAATACGCCAGAGAACTGGCCTTGATGATGAACATAACCCCTCATCAGTTCAGGCACAGCTTTGCAACCCACCTGTTGAACAACGGTGCAGACATAAGAGCCGTGCAGGAGATGCTTGGACATGAAAGCCTGTCAACCACCCAGATTTACACGAGAATCAGCAAAGACAAGTTGCTTAACACTTATAAAAATACGCACCCGAGGTCGGGAGGAAAAGTATGAATTTTAAAGGAACAACCATAATCGCTGTTTTAAAGAACGGCTGTCTCGCCATGGCAGGCGACGGCCAGGTAACATTCGGCGACCAGATAATAAAAACCAGGGCAAAAAAAATCAGACGATTTGCGAGCTACAGCATTTTAGGCGGCTTTGCCGGCCACACTGCCGATGCGTTCACCCTTTTCGAAAGGTTTGAAACCAGGCTTGAAGCATCTTCCGGCAATCTCACCAAAGCGGCAGTCGAGCTTGCCAAAGACTGGCGCATGGACAAAGCGCTGCGCAAGCTTGAAGCAATGTTACTCGTAGGCAACAAAGAAAAAAT
>JASURT010000060.1 GCA_030446435.1 Candidatus Ozemibacter sp. | reverse complement strand
GGAGTTTTGCTACACCCTGACGAAAGTGCGATTTTTATGTATAATTACAGAACATACTGGAGAAAATCATGTACAAAAACAAATTTTTAATACTGACTGTTTTTTCTATTTTG
The DNA here is from genome assembly GCA_030446435.1 of Candidatus Ozemibacter sp. Lineage (GTDB taxonomy): Bacteria > Muiribacteriota > Ozemobacteria > Ozemobacterales > Ozemobacteraceae > DYKG01. Next base: position 15,953 of record JASURT010000060.1, on the reverse strand, counting down.
GTGGCCGGCAGCTTTATGCCTTCGGCCAGGGTTTACGCCGGTTCCGAAAAATGGATCGACGCCACCCACATTCTCATGCGGGAAATTGAACTTCCTGAAAGAACAAGAGCCAGGGCTGCAGCAGGCCTGTCTTTTGCAGACATCGACCCTGATCAGCCTGCCCGGGAAAAGAAGCTCGGTCAAAAAGACAACTTCTGGGTTCGCAATGTTGCCAACGGACAGTTCGAACAAATCGTCGCAAATCTTAGAGCAATCGGCAAGCATTGCTATGTTTACGTTGCAGAAGACCAGACAGTCTCTCAGAACGCCATAAGCAAAGTTCAAACGAAGTTCGACAGCGTGATTTATCCGGTAAATACGACTCATTTTGGTCATGAATGGAAACCCGGCATTGATGGCGACAACAAGGTCTATCTGCTTATGAGCGACATCAAAGACGGTTATCAGAACCCCAGCGATGGTTATGTGGCCGGTTATTTCTTTGCCGGCGACGAAATGCTGCAGAATGAGTTTCCGACCCACAGCAAGGTTAAGAGCAACGAAAAAGAAATCATCTATCTCGATACCTACCCCAGCAAACCTGATGCAGCTGATTACATGGAAATAGTCGCACACGAATTTCAGCACATGATTCATTACAACCAGGATAACAAGGAAGCAACCTGGGTTAACGAGGGCTGCTCACAGATTGCCCCGGTTCTTTGTGGTTTCACTGCTCCCGGGCACTATAAACTACTTAAAGATTCGACTGACCGCAGTTTGAATAACTGGGCGAAATGGGACCCAATGCCCGATTACGGCCAGGTATACATCTGGAATCAATATATTCTCGAAGTTCTTCAGAAGAAGGGTTTGAATCCCGCAGATTTCTTCAGATCGCTGGCTTCTTCAAAGAAAACAAGCAATGTGGGCTATATTGAAGCATTCAGTAAATTTGATCTTTCTTTCTCTGAGATGTTCACCGACTTCAGCCTTGCAAATCATCTCAATGATCGCAAAATCGGCGACGGCAGATTTGCCTATCAGGCTTCTCATCTGAAAAAATTCAAACTTCCCCCCACTAAAGAAATCACAAACTTTCCGGCGCATGAAAAAGACAGTGTAAACATCTGGAGCTCTGATTCATTCACTGCCGACATCGCCAATCTTTCCGGAAATCTCAAGGTTTCGTTCTCAGGCTATAGAAGGTTTCTTGGCCCCACTTACCCGTATTTTCGCCTGGCCGTGATTCTTAAAGACAAATCAAATCATGCAAAGCCAATTCTGAGCTTCATGAAGCTGATACAAAACCCCGCAGACAAAAACCGCCTTATCGGTTCGGCAAATATTAAATGCGACGGCACCTATGATCAGCTGGTCTGCGTAATTATGGCCCTTGCACCCGAAGAATTCGACGATGCCCAATACATGCCGGCTTCACCATTCATCTATGATCTTCGCATGGAAACTGATTCAGTTTTTGCCGCTACGACAACCGGCAGCCTTAACATGCAGTATTTTGTCGACAAAATCAATTCTACTGCCGAAATGCAGAATTCAGAAAATGCGGTGAGAATCAGAGAAAATTACGCGCATCAGCTTCTGATGACCATCAGAAATGAACTTGAAAGCGGCTCTTTCGCTTCTGTTGATGCCTTCATTGAAGCTGCAGACGCCAATTACCTGCTGGCACCATTCGCCAGAGATATTTCCGGCATGTTGCGCTTTTATCTGAGCCAGTCTCAGGCCCAGATATCAAAAGACGACCTTCAGGCCCGCATCGAGATTTTAGACAGCTTCTGACCCCAGCAAGCCAGACCGGCGCCAAAGCCTTGATAAACAGGTTTTGGCGCCGGTTTTCTCTATTTCACGCACAAGACTCACGCGCCTGATATTCAAAAAATCTTTGGGTAAACAGCGCAATTACCTGGCCCAATATTTTGCAGAAATGTTTCGTTTAAATAAGAAAAATCTCTCAGAATCATGCAATAAAAGGCAAAGCCATCTGGCTGAACTTTGAGTGGGTTGGAAATGAAAGCTCTTTGTTTTATAATGGTATCTGAGAGGTTGCCTGCTTGAAATATAAACAAAGTATGAGCCGGCAATGATGCAACGAGGCAAAATTCTAGCAGCCTGTTGATAAAAATTCGCTAGAGTAAGTGAGAACGGACATGAGTTTTAAAAATTATCCGAGAGCAACCTATCGTCTGCAGTTAAATTCAAGCTTCAATTTCAATGATGTTCTTGAAGTAATCGACTATCTAAAAAATCTTGGCATAAGCCATGTTTACCTTTCACCGTGCTTACAGGCCACATCTGGCAGCACACATGGCTATGACGTAGTAAATCACAATAGACTTAATTCCGATCTTGGCAACAAGGTTGATTTTGCTCTGCTCTGTCACCGACTCGAAGAAGCCGGCATGGGCATAATTCTCGACATCGTTCCGAACCACATGGCCATAAGTGGCCCTGAGAATCCATGGTGGTGGGATGTTCTCGAAAATGGGCCATCGAGTCAATATTCAAGATATTTTGACGTCGACTGGCATGCAGATTCAGAAGACCGTTCAAACTTGATTCTTCTGCCGATTCTCGGCGACCATTACGGCATAGTTCTTGAAAACCTTGAATTTAAAGTGAAACACGATTACGGCAAGTTCACTCTCAATTATTATGAAAACGTTTTTCCGGTCGCACCAAGGTCTTTGCCGATCATTCTCGAACTTGCCTATAAAAACAGTGGCCTGAAAGAACTGGGTTTTCTTGCAGACGCTTTTATGCAATTGCCCCATGCCGCATCGAGCGACATCGACAAGATTCAAAAAAGACAACGCGACAAGGCCGTCCTTGAAGACCTGTTGGCAAGCCTTTGCCGCAATGCCCCGGCGAAGAAGCTTTTAGATGAAGCAGTTGAACAGATTAACGAAGATTGCGACAAGCTTGACCAGCTAATCGGCAGACAAAATTACAAACTTGCCTATTGGAAATTGTCTAAGTATCTGGTGGGTTATCGCAGATTTTTCAATATCAATTCACTGGTCGGCCTTAGAATGGAAGACGATCAGGTTTTTAACGATTCACATCGTCTGGTCATAAGTCTCGAAAAAGAAAACAAAATTGATGGCTTCAGAGTAGATCACCCTGATGGCCTGTATGATCCAACCGGGTATTTTATCAAACTGCGCCGGGCATGCCCTGACGCCTTAATTTTCGCGGAAAAAATTCTTGAGCAAAATGAAAATCTTAATTCTGAATGGCCGATTTCGGGCACCACAGGCTATGATTTTCTCAATCTTGCCAATGGCCTGTTTATCGACCAGCAGGGCTTTGAACAGCTGATTGGACATTGGCAAAAGTTCTCTGGCATAGACCTTTGTTTTGATGAACTTGTTTATCAGAAAAAAAAGAAAATAATCAACGATGTTCTCGGAAGTGAAATTAACAGATTGGCATCAGATTTAGCGCTGATATGCGAAAATCATCGCCGCTATCGGGACTTCGGCAGCCCACAGCTTTATCAGGCTCTTACCGAAGTCGCCACCGGCATGGAAATCTACCGAACCTATATTCAGCCCGAAACAGGCAAAGTGCCTGAAAATGCTCAAATGATCATCACCAAAGCAATTGATCATGCCCGAGAAAAAAAGCCACAACTTGGTGATTACATTTATGATTTCATTTCAGATATTCTTCTACTTAAACTTCGAGGGCCTGAGGAAGACAACTTTGTCAGACGCTTTCAGCAGTCAACCGGCCCCATAATGGCCAAAAGCCTTGAAGATACGGTTTTCTACATTTACAACCCTTTGACATCTGTCAATGAAGTGGGATCTAACCCCAAATCACCTGCGACCAGCGTAACTCAGTTTCATCAATGGTGTGAGAAAATTGCGAAAAAATGGCCGCTAACCATGCTGGGCAGTTCCACTCACGACACCAAGCGCTGCGAAGATGTAAGGGCCAGAATAAACCTGTTAAGCGAGATTCCTGATAAGTGGTTTTCTAATGTAAAAAAATGGGCAAAAAACAATGCCGGGTACAAAACTTCCGGTTTTCCTGATGCAAACACAGAGTATCTGCTTTATCAAACCCTTGTGGGCTGCTGGCCGATCGAGCGGGAAAGAATTTCCCGCTACATGGAAAAGGCAGTAAGAGAAGCCAAGGTTCATTCGAACTGGTTCGATCCCAATCTGGAATTCGAAACCAGCCTGATGAGTTTTATCGAACGCATTTACGCTGATGAAAACTTTATCAGCTCTCTTGAGACTTTTGTTAAGCCACTGATAATGCCCGGCCGAATTAATTCTCTGGCACAATTGACTCTTAAGCTTACCGCCCCGGGTGTACCCGACATCTACCAGGGAACAGAACGCTGGGACAACAGTCTAACCGACCCTGACAATCGTCGTCCGGTCGATTTCCAGACTTCATATGAGATTCTTCAGGAAACCGAAGAAAAAAATTGCCGTGAGATACTTCACCATTTAAATGATGCCTGGCCGAAATTGCACATCATAAAAACCATTCTTTCTTTGCGAAAGAAGCTGCATATCTTCAACGAACCCGACAGCTACAGGCCCCTTGAAGTTCTTGGCCCTAAAGCAGATTTCGCCACTGCTTTCATGCGCGGCGAAGAGGTCATAGTAATAGTGCCACGCCTGCTTTTCAGCCTGAAAAATCGTTGGAGCACCACCAGGATTATCTTACCCGAGGGTCATTGGCATGAAATTTTCAGCGACAGCTTCTATTCTGAAGGTTCAAATAAGATCAAGGACCTGCTCAGGAACTTTCCGGTGGCAGTTTTAACCAATTCAAAGCTTAAAGATTGGGAGTAGCAGAAATGGAATTCAAAATCTGGGCGCCCAAAGCAAAAAAAGTAGTCTTGTGCCTTAACGGTCATGAATACGAAATGCAGCCACAAACAAAAGGTTACTGGGTCTGCGCAAAAACAAATTTGCAAGAACCGGTTTTGTATGGCTTCAAAATCGATGATCAGGGCCCTTTTCCTGACCCGAAATCAGAGTTTCAGCCAGACGGAGTCCATGGCCTGTCACAGCGCTGGATCGAAAAATTCGCCTGGAAGTGTGAACAATTTGACCCGCGGCCATTGGATGAAGCTGTGATTTATGAACTTCATGTCGGCACTTTTACTGATGAAGGCACGTTTAAAGCGGTTGAGAACAAACTGGACCACCTGGTCGATCTGGGTGTAACTCATCTTGAATTGTTGCCTGTGGCAGCTTTTCCGGGAAAACACGGCTGGGGCTATGACGGAGTCAGTCTTTATGCGCCTCATAGATTCTATGGTAATCCAGACGATCTTAAACATCTTGTTGATACCTGCCATAGTAAAGGCTTGGCAGTCATTCTCGATGTTGTTTACAATCACCTTGGCCCTGATGGTAACTATCTTGGGCTGTACGCACCGTATTTTTCCGATCGTTATCACACCCCCTGGGGTGAGGCGGTTAACTTTGACTGCGCCCACAGCGACGAAGTTCGCCGTTTCGTCATCGATAATGCCCTGATGTGGCTGCGTGATTTTCGTTTTGATGCTCTGCGCATCGATGCAGTGCATGCCATTTTTGATTTTTCAGCGCTGCATATACTTGAAGAATTGCAGATGGAAGTTGAAAAATTAAGTTCTGAAACCGGGCGAAAATTTGATTTAATCGCAGAAAGCGACCTGAACGACCCCAGGCTGCTTCACAGCAGAGAAAACGGCGGTTATGGCCTTGCGGCGCAATGGCTTGACGATTTTCACCACTCTTTGCACGTAATGTTTACCGGCGAGCAGCAGGGCTATTATCTTGATTTTTCCGGCCCGGACGATCTCAAAAAATGTTTGAAGAGTTGCTATGTCTACGCTGGCGATTATGCGCCTTCGAGAAAAAGAAGGCATGGCAGAAGTGCAACCGGTCTGAATTACGAACGCTTCGTCGTTTCATTGCAAAATCACGACCAGATCGGCAACAGGGGCCTTGGCGAACGGCTTTGTCATTTGATCGGGTATGATCATTGTCAGATTGCCACAGCGCTATTTCTACTTTCGCCTTTCGTGCCAATGCTGTTTCAGGGCGAAGAATGGAGCGCAACCGCTGCCTTTATGTATTTTACCGATCATATCGACGAAAAGCTTGCCCAGGCAGTAAGAGAGGGTCGTCAGCGTGAATTTCCGGCTCTTGAAGGGCAGATCCCTGATCCGCAGTCTGAAAACACCTTTAACCGGTCAAAGCTGAACTGGGGCGAAATTTCTGAAACCAGGCATAAAACAATGCTTGAATGGCATAAGAAGTTATTAAAAATTCGCAAAAAATTCCTGAATGAAATCAGAAGCGGCAACCCTGATTTTTCGGTTATCGACAGCGACCAGAGAATCTATCGATATAGCACGGGAAACATTCTGCTTTTTGCAAATGCCGGGAACAAAGACCATTGCCTGGACCACCCACAATTGCAGAAGGCAGAAATTCTTTTGCAGAATAAGGATATCGATTTTGCACAGGCAGGTATGACCTTACCTCCCGGCGCAGTAATACTGATTTATCAGAAATGATTTCTTTGATTTAGACAAAACGCAACCTCTGTCTTTAACAATAGGAGCTGGCAATATGAGTAAAAAAAGCAAAAGAAGCATCATCGAAGACGATCCGAACTGGCACAAAAATGCAATTATTTATGAAGTGCATGTAAAAGCCTTTTATGACAGCAATGGTGATGGTATTGGCGATTTTCCCGGCCTGACCATGAAACTCGACCACATACAGGAACTTGGCATAAACACGATCTGGCTTCTTCCTTTCTACCCTTCTCCTTTCCGAGACGATGGTTACGATATTTCCAACTATCTCGACGTCCACCCTGATTACGGTACCATCGCAGATTTTCGCAATTTCCTCAAAGAGGCTCACAGTCGCGGCATACGCGTTATAACCGAGCTTGTAATTAATCATACTTCAGATACTCACCCCTGGTTTCAGCAGGCCAGACGTGCCAAAAAGGGTTCGAGCAAACGAAACTATTACGTCTGGCACGACGATGACAACAAATACCAGGATGCCAGAATCATTTTTACCGACACCGAAACTTCGAACTGGTCATGGGATCCGGTAGCCAAAGCTTATTACTGGCATAGATTCTTTTCGCACCAGCCCGATCTTAACTTTGAAAACCCCCAGGTTATCAAAAAGCTTATTGGCGTAATGCGCTTCTGGCTCGACATGGGCGTAGACGGGCTTCGACTCGACGCGATTCCTTATTTGTGTGAGCGTGAAGGCACAAATTGTGAAAACCTGCCCGAAACGCACGAAATCATAAAGAAGTTTCGATCTGAGCTTGATAAGCGCTATAAAAATCGCATTTTTCTCGCCGAAGCCAATCAATGGCCTGAAGATGCCGCCGAATATTTTGGCGACGGCGATGAATGCCACATGGCTTTTCACTTTCCGCTTATGCCGAGAATTTATATGTCATTGGCGCTTGAAGATCGTTTTCCCATTGTCGAGATACTTAAACAGACGCCCGAGATTCCAGATAACTGTCAATGGGCCATATTTCTGCGCAACCACGATGAGTTGACGCTGGAAATGGTTACCAGTAAAGAGCGCGATTATATGTATGAACAGTATGCAAAAGATCCGCGCGCGAGAGTAAATGTGGGTATAAGAAGACGACTGGCCCCGTTGATGGAATACAATCGCGCCAAAATAGAATTGATGAATGCGCTTCTTCTGACAATGCCCGGGTCGCCGGTAATTTATTACGGTGACGAAATCGGAATGGGCGATAACATGTTTCTCGGTGACCGCAATGGCATGAGAACGCCGATGCAGTGGACACCTGACCGCAACGGCGGCTTTTCTGCAGCCGACCCGGAACGCCTTTTTTTACCCCCGGTAATGAGTTCTATAACAGGATTTTACGCTGTCAACGTAGAATCGCAAAACCGCACACCGGCATCTCTGCTGAACTGGATGAAGCGAATTATCAGTATTCGCAAGCATTATAAAGCCTTTGGTCAGGGAACTTTCGAATTTATAAAGCCTGCGAACCGAAAAATACTTGCCTATCTAAGATCTTACGATGATACGACGATTCTATGTGTCGCCAATCTTTCGCGCTCAGCCCAACCGGTTCACATAGACCTCAGCAGATTCAAAGGTTTCACCCCCATCGAATTAACCGGCAAAATAGCTTTTCCAAGCATTACCGATGAACCCTACCAATTGAGTCTGGCGGGCTTTGGCTTTTACCTTTTCGAACTTTCGTGCGAAACCGAAGGACCGGCATGGCAAAAGCCAGGAGCGTTGAATTACTCAGAACTTCCGGTTTTTGTCTTCAGAACTTCACCCGAGGAAAAGCGTCTGGCTGTGCTTCACAAACTTTTGAACGACAAGCGCCGCGAAAAACTGTTACATGAAGCAATGTATCTATACGCTAACAGCAAACGTTGGTTTGCCGGAAAAAACCGTGAGTTTTCGCATCTAAAAGCCGATATAGCCCTTACCATTTCTCAGGCCGAATGCCATGACTGGCTGCTTGGCATCTTTTCGTGGTATTTCACCGATGGAACAGTTCAGAAATACTTCACTCCCATACACCTGATGTGGGAAAAAGATGAAGATTTCGAACACTCAACCGACTGGATAGTGGCCAAAACACGTCAGCAAAACCAGATTGGCTATCTTATCGATTCCATGATCAGCGATGAATTCTGTCGGGCGTTGCTGAAGTTCATGCAACAAAACCGGGAAGTGGTACTGGAAAATGGTGCTTTGCGCTTTACCGGCACCAAATTGCTTCCTGATGATTTCGATTTCTCAGAAATCAACGTCAGACGGCCAATAATAGAACAAAGCAACACATCAATTTTCTTTGGCGAAAAATACATCTTCAAGATTTATCGTCAGATTCAGGAAGGCGAAAACCCTGAATTACAGATGGGTCGCTATCTCACCGACGCTGCCGATTTTGACAATATTGCCCGGGTTGCCGGTTATATTGAACTCGAACATAATGACGGCAACATCTATACCCTTGGCATCCTTCAGGAATTCATCGACAACCAGAGCGACTGCTGGAATTTCACTCTTAATTATCTCGACCGTTTCGAAGAAACCTGCCTTATCGCTGCACATAATGCGGAATCCAGTGAGAGCACCGATGAAAATGCTCCGCACAACCTTTATATGACAATGATGAATACTCTCGGAAAAAGAGTCGGAAAAATGCACTCGGCTCTTGCTGCAGATACTGATGATCCTGATTTCATTCCTGAAGAAATCACCTCATCAGACTGGAATCAATGGGCTGAAAAAATAGAAAGCTCTCTTGTTCAAGCCATCGATGCTCTTAAAAGAGGTAGAAAAGAGTTTTCTGAAGACTTGCGAGAGAGCGTAGACTATCTTATAGACAACCACGAAACCATTATCAGCAAAATACGCAAGCTTATTCCTGACGGGTCTGTTCTCTTTAAAACCCGTCATCACGGTGATTTGCATCTTGGCCAGGTTCTTCTGGTCGCAAATGATTTTATCTTCATCGATTTTGAAGGCGAACCCGCCCGGCCCTTGCATGAAAGGTCAGCAAAACTATGCCCATTGCGAGATGTGGCAGGCATATTGCGATCTTTCAGCTACGCTGCCGAAACGGCAAGAAGAAAAGTTCGCCAGGATCGACCGGACGCAATAGATGTGATGACTATTTATACCCGCGAATGGGAAACACTTGCGGTTGAAAGCTTTCTTAACGGCTACCTGAGCGAAACAGAAAACTGCAAATCTGTGCCGGCAAATAAAAAGCTCTTCAAAAAGATTCTCGATTTCTTGAGCGTAGAAAAAGCTGTTTACGAATTGAACTATGAACTCAACAACCGCCCTGACTGGCTCGAGATTCCCATTAACGGCCTATTCGATTGTCTTGATCTTTAGACAAAATCAACATATTCGATATCTTTAAACATATAAAAGAAACTTACCTTTTCAACTGGTAAGAGAAAAACAAAATCTGGAGGTTTAATATGAAGAAAGTTTTTGCTCTACTCGCTGTTATGCTTATGACCGCTCTTGGTCCGATTTATGCTCATTGTCAGGTTCCATGCGGCATCTACACTGATGACCTGCGCTTCTCGATCATGAATGAGCACGCTGAAACACTGATGAAATCAATGAAACAGATCGTTGAATTATCAAAGGCGGCGAAGCCCGACATGAATCAGATTGTGCGCTGGACCACAACCAAAGACAGCCACGCAGATGACATTATCAATATCTGTGCGCAATATTTTCTCTGTCAGAGAATAAAACCGGCCAAAGACGCAAAAAACGAAAAAGAACAAAATGCCTATCTGAACAAACTTGAATTAGTACACAAGCTTATGATTACGGCAATGAAATGCAAACAGGGAACTGACACAAAAAACGTAGACGAACTGAAAAAACTGATACACGATTTTTCTGTTGCCTACGAAGGTGCAGCTCATAAACACAAGCACTGATTTAATTGGGCAAAACGACTGAAGGAATGCTTGTCAGGCACTGATTTCGATTCTAATGCGATAAGTATTTCCTTCTTTCGTTTCGCTTACGTTTTCAACATTACCGATCGATGCGGCCTTTTCACGTATGGCTTCGCGGTAAACCTCTTTAAGAGCAAGATTAACATCTTTTCTTGCTTCGACCGCCAGCTGTTTTAGCTGGTAAGCTGCATCCTGCTTCATCTGTTCGATTTTGTTTTCAACTCCGGGAACCGCCATTACTTTTCCGGTTTCCATGGCTTGTTTCAGATTTTCTTTGAATTGCTTCAAATATTCTTCCTGCACGTATACAGCGCAGCTTTCAGGCATGGGGACCTTTAGCTGCATGGTCATGGTATCGGGGTCCAGCACCGCGCTCTTGCCTGATTTCAATGGCATCGCCAGGCCGTTTTCGCTTTGATTATAGCCCTTTTCGAGCAATTGGCGAGTCAATAACTCTTTCATTCTTTCGGGCGACAAGATTTCGAGCATGGTAAAAACCATCGAGAAGCTTCCTTCGCTCAAGCCTGTTCCTTTGGGTATCAAAACCTCTATTGGAATTCTAATTGAATATGATCGACTCATCGACTCTCTCCTCCAGACTTTTGTTTTCTGAAAATTCTTTTATTACCGTTTCAAACTCAATAAGCTCACGGGCAAGACCTGATTCGTTGAAAATTCCGTTAAGAAATCTGTCATCATCAATTGCAATCATGCCATCCTGAGTCCAGTAGTTCATGGCTTCCCGAATAAGGTTCGCGAGCGCGCGACCGTTAAGACAGACCTTATCGATATTGCCCGAAGCGACAAAATTCAGCGGCAGTCCCGCACCGCTTCTTTCTGAAGCCAACCTGTAAAAATCAGAATCTGCCGGTTTGTTTCGCTCTATAGATCTTCGCACCAGATGATTTATGCAGCTGTAGTAAGCGCTTGCCCGCTCGAGCAGATAAGCCCTGACCGGTAAATCAACAGAACCCGGGTCTTTGAAACAGCTTTGCCAGGGCGCGGGCAGATCGGCCTTAACCGGCTGCCATGCGATAAACAGGGCTGACACAATCCAGCTGGCCTTGTTTTTTGCAAACCAGGCATAGGAATATTGTTCAAAATCGGCCAAAGCTATAGAAATGAACAGGGCATCAGCCGGCAAAGCAATCAGATAAAGTGGTTCATCTGAACTGTTTGCCATCAGCATATGCTCATATAAACGCTGCGCGCTACGATGCGAAAAGCTCAACTCAATGTTCTGCCAGAATTCTGCATCGGTGGCGCAAAACTTCTTCACATAACCATCTGAGTCAAAAAGAAACTGATGCAAAGAAAAAGTATCGGCGATGAACTTTTTAACCACCGGTTCGATCATATTTTGCCAACTGACAACGAACTCCTCTGAAGGCTCAAGGCTTTCAGGAAAACTGTCGAAGTATCTCGACATCTTTAATCTCGGCTTTTCTTCGCCATCGAGAAGTTTCTGCACGTATTCAAGCAGAATGTCTTCGGGAAAAATTTCGAGTTTCACTGTTTAATTTCCTGTTTGCCGGAAACTTCTGTATTAATGATAATTCCGGCGTCTGCACCTTTCTCTTCAGGGTGGTTGTCAAGGCAGATTGCGGTAAGCCTGCCATCGCGAATCTGTTGCCCCACGTTTTCACCAAAAACCTGCGAAGCCTGCTGAACCACTTCTTCGAGTAATTCACCGCTTCTTATGGCTTCATTTATCTCAATTGCCGTCATGCTGTCGTCATGAAAATCGACGAGAATCCGGCTGCTGCCGGTAACTTCATTGAATTCAAAATCGAGAGTGAATCGTTTCATTTCAACCTCTCCTCGTTTATGAAAATTTTCTCAAAATCGCCATCGTCTCCCGTAGGGAAACCATTAATCGAAAGACCATCTTCGCTGATATGAATTTCTATTTCAACCATGTGCCCGGGCCAGGCATTTTCAAGAAATCGCAACCGATCAGAAAAAAAATGAACCGTCTGATTGGTCGAGCCAATCCATTTTCTACGATCAGGCGCGAGATTTTGCTCGAATGGCCCGGCAACCAGAAGATCAAATCTCTTTACCAGCTCAATTTTTTCCGCATCTTCGCATATTTCTTTCCAGGTAAAGCCTGAAAAAATAATTTTATTGCCCTGATAAAGTTTTGCGTCAAGAATGTCTAACAGATTCTTTATACCGGCAATCTGTTCCAGCGGCTCGCCGCCGACAAGAGTCAGGCCTTGCGAATCGGCAGCTAAAATCTGTCCTGCCAGATCAGCTTCTTCAAGCAAAGTTCCGCCGTGAAGATCGTGCATATGTGGGTTGCAACAACCATTACAACCTCGAGAACAACCCTGAAGCCAGACGGCAAAGCGTCGGCCTGGCCCTTCCACTTCGGTTACCGGCTCAATTCCAGCCACCCTGAGCATGCTTTACCATCCTTTCAATTGATTCATTGATAAGACTTCCCAGAATTCGATTCTGTTCATCCTGATCGAGCCGGGCAAATTCATCTGACTGGGGAATGTTCAGTGGTATAAAAATGCTGTCCGGCTCAGGTTCCGGTGCAAGCAGCCATGTCTGAGCATTTTTTCGCAGTTGCATTTCGTCAGAGGTTCTCTGATTTCCGCAAATGAGACAGATGCGCTGAGAAAGGCCCTTCTCGCGCAAGAAATGCCCGAAAAAGCTGAAAGCTTCTTTTAGGGAAGAGGGCTCGAAACCATCGAGTTCAATGAAAACATTCACCATATCTTTGACAAAGGTGTCGATAAGCTTTTCGGCGAAATTGAAACACCAGGCAAACAACAACCCAAGATGACGCTCATGCTCAAAGAACTCGCTAAGATTTATCTTTACCCTTATATCACGCCTGATGCGAAAGACAGCACCGGATTCACGCTTAAAATACATAAGCTGGTTTTCGATATACTTGTAATCGAACAAATCAAAATCCATCGTTTCGTCAATATAAGCAAGCTCTGACGGCACAATCGATGAAAGATTGCCCTTGTTGGTTAATTCATCATATCCCCCAAGGGGCAAAACCTGCGGCTCTCCGTATTTTGCAACGATCCAGCTGCTTTCCTCTTTTATTGAAAAAACGCTGCGGGTCCAGGTTGCAAGCCCCCGCATCGCGCCGGTCATGCGGCGATAGAAAAATCGGTCGGCGGCGCGTTCGAAAAGATTCGGGTGCCCGATTTCGAAAATGTCGTCGGTATCAAAACTTAACTCGTCAGCCATGAATTCATTGATCGCCTGAGAAAAAATTTGATCCAGAGCCTGATCGACATTGAACCCGGCAGATTGTGAGCCTTCACAGGAAAAAGATTTTTCAAGTTCAGCATCTGAAAAAATTAATGAAGAATGACGAAATGCCGGCAAACGATCTATTATCTGCATTATTATAGACTGAGCCAGCGCGGTGTCGCGGTCGGCACCGGTTATGATAAAAACACCGTCGAGTCTGTCGGCCCCTTCGGCGGCGTGAATCATACTCAGATAGCGTGTTTCTATCTCGGGTAGTTTGGCGTTGTCGATGTGAACTCCGGCCGGAACACTCATGAAAGATTCAAGCAACCTGGCCAGAAAACCTGGCGGAAACGCCTTGTTACCACGGCGAACAAGATCTTTCCAGAAATCTCTGGCAAAGGCATATAGCTCTGAATAACCCGAACGGGCTACTGAATAGTTATACCAATAAGAAATCTGGTCTGGTCTTAATAGAATCATATTTTACTCTTAATCAAGATTGGTCAGTCTTTCTTCGATGTAGTCGCGAATTTTTCTGACATCGGAAAAATTATTGCCGCAATAGCAAAGAATCTTGAGTTCTTCACGGGTGACATTGCCGCCATTGAAAATGAAAGCCGAGGTCAGAATCAGCTTGTAAAGCTTGATCAGCTTACGATCAGTGATCTCGACCTTCAATTCATCGGCGAGAACCGAAATAAGAGCTTTAAATGCCGTGGTAATTCTTTCGTCTCCAAGCAGATTGCCGTCTTCTCGTTCGATTGCAGAAGGTAAAACCGTAGAAACAAGGTAGTCATGAATCAGTTCAAAGTCTTCGAGGGTGCAATCAGACTGCCATGGCTTTTCGCGATTGTGGGTTCGGCTTTCGAACTTGATGCCCGAACGAATGAGCTCATGAAAGCAACTGTCTCTTACCGGCATGGTCTCAGCCTTGATAATGAATCTATCTTTCAGGGCATCGAATTCGCCGAAATCAGGAATCTCGTTGCTGGCGGCAAACATGCAGACCAGAGGCACCGGAAAAGGTTTTCCTTCCTGATAATATTTTCGCTCGTTTATAACAGTGAGTAGAACGTTAAGTATCGCAGAGTTTGCTTTGAAAATTTCGTCGAGAAAAGCAATTTTGGCCGTCGGCAGATGCCCTTCGACCTTGCGCAGATATTTACCGCTTTTAAGCTGCTGTATGTCAACCGGACCCATTATTTCGCTTGGTTCGGTAAACTTGGTCAACATGTATTCGAAGTATTCATCCTGCTTCAGCCCCATGCCCTGACAAAAAACAGAAACGAGAAGAGATTTTGCGGTACCCGGACGCCCGATAAACAGCATCGGTTCCTGAGCTGCCACTGCGATCATCATCAGCTTCAAAAGATCGCCACGTTTGAGAAAAAAGTCGTTCAATCGCGTGTAATAATCGACGATTCTAGATCTGGCAGCGTTGATTTTATCCATTTCTGCAATTTCGTAATTCATCTCGTTCTCCTGTCAGTTTTTTCAGTAACCACATGCCTCTTGCCAATCACGAAAGGCCGCTTCACCCTGGGCTGAAGTCGCAAAAGCATGCTCCATCCAGATAACTTTTCTTTTTTCAAGTAGTTGATGCAATTCAAGCTTTTCAGGAACCAGATCAGCCAGAACGCCGATGCAAAGAAAGCTGTAAACCGTCAATGCTTCAGCGAACATATCGTAGTTCCCCTGTCTTTCTGCATTATATAACCAGCTCATGACTCTGACGATAAGGTTATCTAACTGAAACCTTCTTACCGGCGAACTTGAAAGAAGCAAACAGAGAATGATCCATTCCGCCGAATTTTTAAAATCCTCCCAGCCGTTTGGAGGCTGGGGAATTCTGTTTATGAGCAGGTTAAAGAGTCGTTGTTCATCGATCGGCCGTTTATAAGCGAGACTTAACCGGTACATGTCGCAATACATGGTTAAATCGTAAATATCCCACTCGGCTTTGGGGTCTGCATTTATGATTGCCGGCAGAATGTATTTCTGAAAAGCCGGATGCGGGCCGAATTCAGAAACCATAAGCAGAAGCAACCGCTGTGTTTTGGATATGCTGCTGACACTCTTACTTTTAAATGCCTTCTTGAAATAGTCATCCCAGTCAGCGTTGTTATCAGCGAAACGGTAATAAATCGCACGAGCAATTGGTCGACCGTCACAAACCTCAGGAAACTGTTCAGAAGGCAAATCATCGATCCATGAAACGCTTAATAAT
>JASURT010000002.1 GCA_030446435.1 Candidatus Ozemibacter sp. | reverse complement strand
CGGTCTCCAGGGATGGAGACTCGTCGGGGTTTCGGCGCGTTATGAGAAGGTTGAGAAGCCAGAGTCAGGAGACGCCGAAGTTGCGTAAGCGGCGCAATTGCCTGCCCGATGATTTTGCCGCAAACAGTGTCTCTATTTTTCGGGAAAGCAGCCATCTTGACAGTTTTTTTCTGTGGTGGTATTTTAACTCTCTTCCCTGATTTAAGACACACAAGAGAGCATACGATTGAGTAAATTTATCAACGATGGGTCAAAAGGCTTAACGCCCTGCTTCTCGCCACATTGAGCGAGGGGTTGTATCATTACGCTTTTCCCCCCGCAGCCATTTTGCGGGGTTTATTTTTGCAAATACATCAAGAGGTAACAATGAAAGAACTACAGGAAAACAAGGTTGAAGAAATATCTGACGAAAAAGAGATGCTTACCATCACCATAAACGATGGCACAAGTCACAAGCTTGAACATGGGCACCCCATAAGCGAACTTCTCGACAAGGTGCCGCAACAGGAAGATTTACCCTACATCTGCGCCAAAATTCAAAACGACATTCACAGCCTGGACTTCGTCCCGGAAATGGACTGCAGAGTTGAATTTCTCAACTACAAGTCCCCACACGGCAGAGACTGCTATCGCCGCAGCCTGACACTGGTTCTGGCCAGAGCCGTAATGGAACTGTATCGTAATGCACGCCTGGCAATTGATCATTCAATCGGTAACGGCTTTTACTACGATCTTTTCACCGACGTTCCGGTCTCTGAAAAGATTCTTGAATACATTAAAACCAAAATGCTCGAAATCGTGAAAAAAGACGAGAAATTCGGCAAAAAAACCATGACCAGATCAGAAGCCATCGCCCTTCTGAACCGTGAAGGATACCCGGAAAAAGCCAGATTACTCAAAAATCTGAACACCGACAAAGTCGGCATCATCTCATGCTGGAAATATATCGATCTGGATTTCGGACCGATGGTGCCATCTACAGGCTATCTCGAAGTCTTCGACCTTAAACAGTATGCCCAGGGTTTCGTTCTTCTATTCCCCGACAACAACGATCCAGGTGTGCCTTCAGAAGTAAGAAGACAGCCCAAGATCTTTCAGGCATACCGCGAAAGCAAAAACTGGGGCAAAATTCTTGAAGTGAACAACGTCGGGCGACTTAATGAAACGATCAAAGATAAAACCATCTCTGACTTCATTAAAACTGCTGAAGCCCTTCATTCAAAGAAGATTCAGGAAATCGCCGACGAGATCACTCGTCGCACCTCGTGCCGAATCGTTCTTATTGCCGGACCATCAAGCTCTGGCAAAACTACCTTCAGCAAACGTCTGTGCACTCACCTTAAAGTGAATGGCCTAAGACCGGTTGCATTGTCGCTCGACAACTATTTCCTCGACCGAGCGCACACCCCCAGAGACGAAGACGGCGAATATGATTTCGAATCAATTTACGCCCTCGATCTCGAGCTGTTCAACAAACATCTCAAAGGCCTTCTCGAAGGTCATACCGTGCAAATTCCAGAATTCGATTTCCATACCGGGCATCGTAAGACGGAAACTGATCCGATGCGCATAAATGAAGATCAGATTATCATCATCGAAGGCATTCATGGACTGAATGATGAACTTACCAGCTCGATTCCGGCAAGCTGCAAGTTTAAAATTTACATCAGCGCTTTGACCCAGCTGGTTATCGATGACTACAACCGTATCGCCACAACTGACACCAGACTGATCAGAAGAACCGTGCGCGACAGCAAATACCGCGGCTATTCTGCCGAAGACACGATTAACCGCTGGGAATCAGTCAGGCGCGGCGAAGAGCGCAATATCTTTCCTTTCCAGGAATGTGCCGATATGGTCTTCAACTCAGCCGTACCTTACGAATGGGCTGTTCTCAGGCCCATCGCCGAGCCACTGTTCCTTGATATTCCACCTGAAAGCTCTTCTTACCCCATGGCAAGAAGAATTCTGAAAACCCTGTCGTTCTTCTCGACACTCGACCCCAAAGAAGTACCCCCGACTTCAATTCTTCGCGAATTTATCGGCGGCAGCTCTTTCCAATACTAAAAATGACAAACGCCCGGAGAAAAGTCGACCTTAAACCGCTTCTAGAAAAGGTTCTGGTTGATTTTCCTCCGGCTGCGCGAACCAAAGCCGACCCTGTTCAATTTCCCAGATGGTTTTTTGAGCAGGGTCGGCCTGTCTTCGAAACCGAAGCGGTAGCTCTTTTTTCGGCTATGCTCGCCTATGGATCGGCTTCTCAGTTCATCAAGAAAATAAAAGCAGTTATGGAAAGCTGCGACTGGCAATACCTCGATCTGATTACCGGCAAAATCAGCATAAAAAGCTGGCCTGCCTACCGACTCAGCACCGCTGAAGAAATACGGGCCTTTGCTCTGGCTTCCGGCGATGTCATAACCAGATTCGGTTCTTTGAAAGAATTATTTTTAAGCGGCTACCTGCCTGAAGAATCGATTAAAGACGGCCTGATTCGCCTGCACACTGAACTGCTCGCCGCCTGCAAAACTTATTTGAACCCCGTTCCCAGAGGCCTGCGACATCTGCTTCCCGACCCTGACTCGGGCGGTTGTGCCAAGCGCTGGCATATGTTTCTGCGCTGGATGGTAAGAAAGAACGATGGCGTCGATATGAATCTCTGGGCAGAAGTTTCACCGGCAAAGCTTCTGATTCCGCTCGACCGTCATATCAGCCGAATATCGCGCAATCTTGGCTTAACCACGAGAAAAAGCGATGACTGGAAAACTGCTGAAGAAATCAGCGAAAATTTGCGCAAATTCGATGCCGAAGACCCGATTAAATACGATTTTTCTCTTTGCCACCTCGGTATTGCCGGCGAATGCACCCACGGCAAAGACCAGCAGCTGTGCAAAAGATGCATTTTAAGTCCAGCATGCCTTGCACTGCATAAGAAAACTTGACCTCGACCGTGCCCTGAGGTTTATAATTCAGAGCAAAACACAGGAGATTAACAATGCTTGAACTTGATAAATTTTTCAGCAAGATTTCTGAATTTCCCTGCCCGGAACTTTTTGCCAAAGAACTTGAAGGCTTTGACAGCCTTGAAAACGTCTGGGATATTCTGAAGCGAATTCAGAAAGGCTTTGTCGGCCCACGGGTAAAACCCGAGATTCTCGGTAAAGTTGAAGAAGGCGCAATTCTGGTCGGAAACGATATTTACATAGGTAAAGGCTCGGTTGTTCACCCTGGCGCTTTGATCTGCGGACCGACCATTATTGGCGAAAACGTCGAAATCAGGCATTGCGCATATGTGCGCGGCAACGTAATCATCGGCAACAATTCGGTGGTTGGTCATTGCACTGAAATCGTCAGATCGATCATGCTGCCGGGCGCAAAAGCCCCTCATTTCAATTATGTCGGTGATTCTATTCTCGGCACCGGCGTAAATCTTGGCGCCGGCACCAAACTGTCAAATCTGAAAAATGATGGAACAAGTGTAAAGACAAGAATTGACGAGCACGTTGTCGATACCTGCGTAAGAAAATTCGGGGCAATTCTTGGCGACAACTGCTTGCTGGGCTGTAATTCCGTTACCAACCCCGGCACAATTCTCGGCGCGAACTGTCGGGTTTACCCCTGTGCTGTGGTTAACGGCTACCACCACCCCGGCACAATCATTAAACTGCGCCAGAATCAGATCAGCGCAGTTTCTGAAACCATAGTCTGATCAGTATTCTATTCCGGGGCGTGCTTTTACGCCCCGGTCGAAATAATGCTTGTGCTTGCTCATTTTCGTAACCAGATCAGCGTGTTCGAGCATTTCTTTATCTTTACAGCGGCCGGTTAAAACCAGCTCGATTTCTTCAGGTGCGGCAGCAATCAGCTCAAGCAATGATTCTTTACTGATAAGGTTTACCGAGTAGCTGGTCAGGGCTTCATCAAGAACAAGTAGATCAAAACGAGCTTCTTTAATGTATTTTTCTGCCAGCTCGAGGCCGCGCTTTGCTTCCTGCCGGTCTTCTTCAAGAACACCGAAACGAAAAGTGCCGTCGGGCTTCATTCTTTCAAGACCAGTAACCTGGTATTCAATTCCCAGGCGGTCAAGCACCGTCAACTCATTGTGGCGGTATGTTTCACTACCCTTGTCGAAAAAAATAATTCCAACCTTTTTACCCGCACCAAAAGCCCGAATCAACAAGCCAATCGCGGCGGTCGTTTTGCCTTTTCCATCGCCTGTATATGCGTGAATCATAAATCCTTACCTAAAAATTAATATCGAATTCTTCACCAAACAGCGGATCTTCATCAAATCCGGTTGCTTTAACCGGTGAAGCCGCTTTTTTTTCAGTTTTAGCAGCTGATTTGCCTGAAGAAGAATTAAAGTCAGGAAAAAAATCCTCGTCTGCCTGCTTTTTGCTCTCTGAAGATTTTGCAACCGAGGTCTTTGAGACCGATGAACCCGAGGTAAAATCAGAAAAACCTGACGACGTTGCGGTCGAGCCTTTGGTCGATGCTATTTCTGAACCGGTGGTTTCTGTTTTGCCTGCAGTTTCGGCAGGTTTTACCGAAGCAGAGGTAACGACGGGAATATCTTTCGGATGTTTGGAAGGGTCGATGAAAGCCGGTTTCTTAACCGGCTCATCCATTTTAACCACTTCAAACGGCATATTTCGCCCAGGGCTCATGTCCCAGAGGGTGTAGACATGCTTCCATTTGATTCTGCCGTAACCGGCAGATTCTTTCTGCATGATGAAAATATCGCCCTTTTTTATTTTAGGTAGCATTGTTGCCACGAACGGGCGCCGCCACTGACCGCCGGTGTTTTTCAGCTCATAATCCATAATTACAACGAAACGGCCGTCTTTATAAATGAAACGATCGACCTTTACGGGATGATGGTCAAACAATGACGGGCCTGGGTTCCAGACCAGAAGCATATAGCGGTCGAAGTCAATGTTTGGCATCGATTCGTCAGCATCAGCTTTCTGCCAGAATCTTTCGAGATCATAAATATCGGTAATCGTGAAAAAAGGGCGACTGGACTTATAGGTGCAGTTACTGCCACGCCAGTCACGAAAAACTTCAAGTTCAACGGTTTTTGCCCCGAGCCCTGATGCGAACCCGAGCAAAACAACCATTGTAACTAGCAGTTTTTTCATTCTATCTGATCACCAGACCTTTCTGGGTTGGTATAAGTTCAAAACCATTGAAAACCACGATGTTTTCAAGAATTTCGTGCCATGGGCGATCTCTTAAAGAGCAATACAAAGGCACCATGGTCGGGCGGTCCCAGTGAATGGCGACACCGGTTCTGAAGGCGATTTTCTGCAAAATCTGATCGAGCGGTCTGCCATCACTTATAATTGTACTCTTTTCATCGAGAACCGGAAACCATTCTCCGAGAGTTCTGCTGCGATACTTTTGTATTCTGTCCATAAGATGCTTCCAGCCTGTTCCCTGAATGTGAACCGGTGAAACATAGATAATTCCGTCTTTGCCATAATAACGGTGATTGGGTGAAACCACGAGCTCCATCATCGACGGCATGTTGCGCACATGTCTTCTGACGATGTTCTGAGTTGTGGTGGTTGAATGACAGATGTAATCCTTGCGATAAGCAAGCGCGACCATTCGCGTAATTTTCCATATGGGCATACCCTGAGTCCAGATTACGTCGTTTCTGTCTTTCCAGGCCAGCGCACTGTCAGGAATAAGAACCTGATACTGCCTTGATTCGGGCTGATAAACCACCACACTATCGTGCCTGACTGCAACGACGCGCAGATCCGTTCCGATCATGTAACCTGAAGTAACCAGCATTTCATGGCCATTCCAACTCAGCCATGCCGCGCCATCTTCACCAAAGCTAACCAGACCATCAACTTTTATCTGCTCTGGATTCGGTATGTACAAAGCCATTGCCGCCATCGGCAGCAAAATTACGGCAGCCAGAATAAGAATCACTTTTCCCGCAAATTTTCGAGTCATTTTAATCAGGTCCTTTCACCATCTTTAATCGCTTTTAAGCAAAAACAATGTAACATAAGAGAATAATTTATTATAGAATAATCTGAATTGAAAATCTAAATTCAGCAAAAACGAAACTTACGGCAAAAACACCTTCTGGGGGCATTATGAAAGTATCACTGGTATTTATTCTCACAACCGCGATGATGATTCTGGCAACTTCAACAATTCAGGCTACCGCAGAAAAACCTGTGCCACCTGAAGCAAAACGCGAAGTGAAAATCAGAGAAATACATGGCAAAAAGCTTCTCGACCCATACTTCTGGCTAAGAGAAAAAGAAAGCCAAGAAGTTATCAGATATCTGAAAGAAGAAAATCGTTACACCAAAACGATCATGCAAGATACTGAAACACTACAAAGCCATCTTTTCGAAGAAATGAAAAGCCGCATAAAAGAATCAGATCTCTCGGTTCCTGAAAAAATCGGACCATACTACTATTACAGTCGCACCGAAGAAGGCAAACAGTATCGACTTCACTGCCGAAAGCGACTTGAAGAAAACTCTGTTGAAGAAATCATTTTTGACGAAAACAAATACGCAGAAAACAAGCCGTATTTTTCGCTTGGTGCTTTAAAAATAAGCCCTGATCACAACATTCTCGCTTATTCTGTCGACTATACCGGCGCTGAAAAATTCGAGCTTCATTTTCTCAACCTCGAAACCGCCATCGAATTTTCTGAAGTTGTCGCTTCAACCACCTATGGAGTTGTCTGGGCCGAAGACAACAAAACCGTTTTCTACACCCTGATGGACGAGACTGGCCGCGCAGACAGAATCATGAAGCACAAGCTCGGTACCCCGGTCGAAAAAGACAAGCTGGTTTACCATGAAAAAGACGGCCAGTTCTGGACCGGAGTCAGCAAAACCCGCGACAAAAAATTCATATTCATTGATTCCAACAGCACCACATCGTCAGAAGTTCGTTTTCTCGACGCTCTGAAACCCGACGATGATTTCAAAGTTTTCAGATCCCGTCAGAAAAATATTGAATATGGCCTTGTGCACCAGGGTTCAGATTTTTATATCATTACGAATGACAATGCTGTCAATTTTAAAGTCTACAAAACCCCCGACAATAAGATTGAGCCCGAAAACTGGCAACTCTTTATCGATCATCGCCCCACTGTTCTGATCGATGACATCGACGCTTTCGCCAGACATATCGTCATTTCTGAACGCGATGAAGGCTTGCAGAAAATTCGCTTTTTCGACCTGAATTCTGGCAAATTCAAACCCATAGAATTCGAAGAAGCAGTTTACAGTGTTAATCTTGACTCTAACCCTGAATACGATACCGACACCATTCGCTATCGCTACACTTCTTTAACCACTCCCGAATCTGTTTTCGACTACAATCTCAGCACCGGAAAAGCCGAGTTGAAAAAGCAATATGAAGTTCTTGGCTCATTCAAATCGTCTGATTATATATCTGAAAGAATCTATGCCATTGCTTCAGACCAGACGAGAATTCCAATTTCTCTCATACACCGAAAAGACCAGCATCGACGAGCTGCGCCACTTTACCTTACCGCTTACGGTTCATATGGCTCTTCTTTTGACCCCTATTTTTCGTCGATTAGACTCAGCCTTCTCGACCGCGGTTTTACATATGCCATCGCCCATGTCAGAGGTGGCCAGGAAATGGGTCGGCCCTGGTATGACAACGGCAAACTTCTTAAAAAGAAAAATACCTTCACCGACTTCATCGCCTGCGCCGAGCATCTTATCAAACTCAATTACACCGACAACGAGCATCTGGTGATTAACGGAGGCAGCGCCGGAGGCCTTTTGATGGGCGCGGTGGCAAATATGCGACCTGACCTTTTCAAACTGGTGATTGCCGACGTTCCTTTCGTAGACGTTATCAATACCATGAGTGATCCGAGTTTGCCGCTGGTTCGTGAAGAATACGAAGAATGGGGCAACCCCAACGACAAGGAATATTTCGAATACATGCTTTCTTACTCGCCGTATGACAATGTGAAAGCCCAGGACTATCCAACCATGCTTGTCACAGCAGGCCTTAACGACCCAAGAGTCTCATACTGGGAGCCGGCAAAATTCGTCGCAAAATTGCGCGCAAACAAAACTGACAAAAATTTTCTTCTGCTCAAAACCAATATGGATGCAGGGCATGCCGGCGCATCAGGCCGCTACGACTACCTTAAGGAAATTGCTTTCGAATATGCCTTTATCTTCAAGTTTCTCAATATAAAATTCTAGCCCCTGCCGAAACTGTGCGGTCGCCATGCAAAAATGCGTATTGCCGCTAAGATAAGCAATCCGGCGACTTGCACCAAATTAAAGGCGATTCAGAATTTCAGCAAAAAAAACAAGGCTCTCGACCGGTTCGAAATGAGCCTTGTTTTTTTGTATAATGCTTTGGTTTCAGCTTACATTGAAAATTTTGTCCATTTTGGTAAGCTTGAAAACCCTCATTACGCTGTCAGAGCAGTTGGTGATCTTTAAAATCTGGCCAACTGCATTGTTCTGATAAAGTTCATGGTAATAGGCAAAAACTGACAAGCCTGCACTGGCCATGAACTCGATTTCTGAAAGATCGACAGTCAGACTTGGGGTCATGTCTGCGGTCAGTTCCTGAAGCTTTTCTTTCAAATCTCTTACGGTAAGCTGATCGAGTTCGCCAGTCAGCTTCAGCTCGATTCCGTTTTCGTCATTCTTTAAAACATCGATTCTTAAATTGTAACTGCTCAAAACAGCCTCCCTGGTTTATGCCAAGCCAAAACCCAGGCCTACAAGAACGAGCAAAGCTCCGCCAAGGCCTATAAAAAAAGGAATGTGGCATTTTGCGTAATCTACAAAAAATGTCCAGTAAATACTGAAAATCGGAAAAGCAAATAACGCCAGAGCCCCCATAAATACGTCATGCTTCAGCACTTCGCCGATAATCCAGATCGCGCTGGCCATAAGCAATAGGGTTCCGGTTAATACGAAAAAAGCACCCATCTGTTACTTCTTCTCCTTGTTCAAACAATCTATCGTCTGGCATGAAGGGCCGAGACAACTGGCAGCACAACTTAACTTTCCCTGTGGTTTTTTCCATTCGGGGGACTCTTTTATGGCCATGCCTATCAAACGAAGAACCTCGAGAATATGACCAGGAGTTAGCTTCATTCGTCTTTCAGTTGGGCCAAGGTCGGGGTAACCATTGCCATCTGCGTCTGGTTGCAATAGCTCCCAGTTGTCGAACAATCTGCCCCAGGGGGTTTTAAGCATATGATACAAGCGTTTTTTACCTTCGACCGGATACCAGAACATATCATGGTAAACTACCGAAGCAATGTAAGCCCACGGCGCAAGCCAGGTTTTCAAAGACCACTCAATCGGCTTCTTCAGTGGACCCCAATAAATTTTATGCTGTTGTCGAGATGCAAAAGTCATTTCTTTGAACGGACCTTCGAAATGCCAGTTTTCTTTGGCAGCATCGAGATCACCGACTAATTCTATTTCGTTTACATCACCACAGCCAAGCCCCATTTCATGAGCAAGACGAATGTATTTGCAATCTTTAAGAGGGTCAAAACCCATCAATGACGCGGCAACCGCATCGATTGCGACCTGATCGGCAGAAGCGAGAATGACGTTTCTGACCCTGGGGTTCATACATCTCGGCCCCGGGCCGTCACCAGCGAAAGTTCCATCCATAACGGCAAAAACGCCGGGGTGAATCTTTTTTTGAATCATCAAAAGATCGACCAGGGTTTCATGTATAACCGGGTGAGTCCAGTGACGATGCTCGTTCAAAAGGCCACCAAAAGCGTTTTTCATCGCACCGGTTGTGGTGGTGAAAACATGAGTCTTTACCGTTGGCAGATGAATGATGTTTTCGCCGATGAATCTTTTTGGAATCGAAAAACCATTTGGATAAACCTCGTTGAGGCAAAGAAATTCTTTGTGCAGGTCACCGACGGCATCTCTGACGTTTACCCATTCTTCACCTTCGTAAAGATGAACATTTCTAAGGTTGTGCGCTTCGATCACGTCGATATGCTTGTTTTCTCGTTCGCCAAGATGACTGTCAATTACAACTGTGCGATTATGGCAGCCGTGAATCAAAGACGGGTCATAGCCATCTTTTTTCATCGCGCGAATTACACCTTCGAGCTGCCATGGAGTAGTTGAAGCTCCTGGAAAGAAAAAATGCCAGGAAATATTTATTTTTAAAGCTGTGTCTTTGTCTTTCGCAATTACATCCTGATAGCCGGCAAGATTAAGAAGCTTGTGATAATCGTGTAAAACTGTTGCCGGGCTGGTTCTTAAAATTGCTACTTTAGATCTGGCCATAATATTTCTCCTCTAATTGATGTAATTATAGAATCACCAGCTCTTAACTTCAAGTTATTTACCTGCCGCTTTCTTTCTGGTATCTTCAAAATTCAAAGCCAAACTAACGAGACTCGACCCTGATGAAAATTTTCCCGAAAAACTTCATTTTACTCACGATAATCTCAATCTTTTTGCCCATATCTGCATATGCTGATGTTGAAAGACTTTACCGCCAGTTTACCGGCAGCATGTCAAAAAAAGAGTTAGCCAGAGGCAGCTATATCAGCCATAGCACAGATTTTTACTCGATTCTTCTCGATAACAAAATTGACACCAGAACAGCCAGAATCGTGATTCTTATCAAACCCGACTTCAAAGAAAGCCCCCTCGAGCCGGCCAGAGAAAAAATGACCTTTCAACTTAAAGGTTATTGGCCATATCACAGCTTCTTGATCTTTGAAGGGAAAGTGTATGACCCGGCTTATTGCCGGCCTGGCGCCGACCTGGCAGATTATTTTGCCGATTTCTGGAACAAAGATCGGCAACGCGAACAAATTCAGGTATACTCTTTTCAGTTAAAGCATGTGCCTATCTTCATGGGATTCAAAAAGCCCGGAGGAAGCCCCAAACTAGCAGGATTTTTGCCGGTCAGCATTGAAGAATTGCTGAAAAATCCCCAGCACGTTTCCAGGAGCAGAAAATAGAAATGGTAGAAACAGAAAAGATATTCATCAAAACCAGCACCACCATTCTGGAAACCCTGAAAATAATCGATGATACGGCTCTTGAAATAGCTTTGGTGGTAGATGAACGGCAAAAGCTTATCGGCACCGTAACCGACGGCGACATCAGACGCGGCCTGATCAACGGCGCAGAATTGCAAAGCCCGATAGAAAAGCTGATGAACCGAAACCCCATTGTTGCAGATCTTGCAACCCCTGACGATGAGTTACTTTTCATCATGACGAATCGCTCGATCAAGCATTTGCCAATTATCGACCGCGATGGAAAAGTTTTGAGGCTGGTATTGCTTAAAGATCTTATCGCCCGCAAACCCCGCGAAAACTTTGCGGTAATAATGGCCGGCGGCCTTGGCTCAAGACTTGGCGAGCTTACAAGAGATATACCAAAGCCCCTGTTACCGGTCGGCAACCGGCCAATAATCTCTCTGATCGTAGAACAACTGCGCCGTCACGGTTTCGAAAAGGTTTTCATTTCGGTTAACTACCGGGCTGAAATGATCATCAAGCATTTTCAGCGCAATCCGGTTCAAGGCGTTAAAATTGAATTCATCAAAGAAGAAGGTTTTCTTGGCACCGCCGGTGCCCTTTCGCTGCTGCCGGAAACGCCGGCGAACCCATTTGTGGTCATGAATGGAGATATTCTTTCGCCGGTCAATTTTGGTAACTTGTTAGAATATCATCAGACAGCCGGCAAACCGATTACGGTGTGCACTCGCGAATTCAACTTTCAGATTCCTTACGGAGTGGTTAACCTTAAGGGAGATCAGCTTCTCGACATTGAAGAGAAACCTTCACAAAGCATTTTTATCAACGCCGGGATTTATGTTCTCGAACCAGAAATGCTACAGCAGATTCCCACAGGCGAAAAATTCGATATGCCCGATTTGATTAAACTTGCTACCGGATCAGCGAAAGGAGTCAGCTGCTACCCGGTATCTGAATTCTGGCTCGACATCGGCAACCCTCAGGATTACTTCAAAGCCAGAGAAATCTTCGCAGAAATAAACCATGAATATGAATATTGACAATTTTAACGTAAAAGACAAACTGATCGCAGTCACAGGCGCTGCCGGCTTTATCGGCAGCCATTTAACTGAAGCTCTGCTTGAGCGTGGGGCACGGGTCAAAGCGCTTGCGCGCTACAATAGTCGTTCAGACGCCGGCTGGTTAAGCGGCAATCAGCACAAAAATCTTCAGATCGTTTTCGGAGATGTGCGTGACCGAAGCCTGATCGACAAATTTCTGGCCGGCTGCGACGCGGTTTTTCATCTGGCCGCTCTGATTGGCATACCCTACTCTTATTCGGCCCCGCAAAGCTATATAGATACTAACGTGATCGGCACCCTTAATATTCTTGAATGCGCTGCAAATCATAAATTAAAGCGAATAGTTCTGACTTCGACCTCTGAAGTATACGGAACCGCCCTGACGACACCAATGAATGAAAGCCATCCGCTCCAGGCTCAATCGCCCTACTCTGCCAGCAAGATTTCGTCTGACATGCTTGGCATGTCTTACGCCAGATCTTTCGGGCTGCCGGTAATTATCGTGAGACCTTTCAACACTTATGGTCCACGCCAGTCGATGCGGGCGGTAATTCCGACCATAGTTGTGCAGGCTTTGACTTCAAAGCAGATAAAACTGGGCAATCTTACCCCGGTAAGAGATTTTAATTTCGTCGAAGATACCGCTAACGGTTTCATTGCTGCTGCAGAAAACGGCACCCCTGACGCAAGACCTTACAACCTTGCTACCGGCAACGGCTTCAGCATCAAACACACGGCTGAAACCATAATGAGGTTAACCGGAAGTAAAGCTGAACTTTTCAGTTCCAACGACAGGTTCAGACCAGATAACTCAGAAGTGGAACGTCTGATTGGCGACTCAAACAGGGCACAGAACGAACTGGGCTGGCAACCCGGGTTTACCTTCGAGCAAGGACTTGAAAAAACTATTTCCTGGATCGAAGCGAACCTCGACAAGTTTCCTGAAACTCAGGCCCAGGTAAAATGAAATGTTCATGACAAAATTCAGACAAAGCCCCTTGATCATAGCAGAAGCCGGGGTCAATCATAACGGCAACCCCGATTTGGCGATGAAGCTGATCGAAGCGGCAGCAGAAGCAGGGGCCGACCTGATTAAATTTCAAACTTTCAAAGCTTATGAATGTGCTTCAAGTTATAGTGGTACAGCCGAATATCAGAAGCAGGTCGGCGCAGCGAATCAGTTTGAATTACTGCAAAAGCTCGAGCTTCGCTTTGCAGATTTTATTAAATTGAAAGCCAGGGCCGAAGAGCTTGGGCTTGGCTTTCTCTCGACCCCCGACGGAGAAGAAAGTCTTGAGTTTCTTTGCAGCATTGGGGTTGAAGCAATCAAGATTGCGTCGGGCGAAATCACCAACCTGCCTTTTCTTGCAAAAATCGGTGCAAAAAAACTTCCGACCCTTCTATCAACCGGCATGAGTGATATCGGTGAAGTTGAAAAAGCGATCAGCACTCTTGAAGAAAGCGGCTGCCCTGAAATCATTCTTTTGCATTGCACCACCGAATACCCTGCCCCGGCAGATGAAATAAATCTCAGGGCAATGCAGACCCTGGCCAATAGTTTTGCTTTGCCCGTCGGCCTTTCTGATCACAGTGTCGGCATCGAAGCAGCCATAGCAGCCACAGCTCTCGGCGCCAACATCATCGAAAAGCATTTTACTCTCGACCAGAGCCTTCCAGGCCCTGACCACGCCGCTTCGTTGAATCCGGTTCAGCTAAAAAACCTTGTTGATGCAGTCAGAAAAACCACTGCGATGCTTGGTTCGCCTGTTAAATGCGCCACAGAATCAGAAAAGAAAAATCGTCTTTTAGTCAGACGAAGCATTTGTGCCAAAAATAAAATCTCGGCAGGCGAAAGACTGACCATCGACAATCTTTGCTGCAAAAGACCAGCCACAGGTATCGCACCCGAATTTATGCCCCTGCTTACCGGGCGAAAAAGTAAATGCGAAATTGAACCCGACCAGCCAATCAACTGGGAAGACCTTGACGGAGTTGCCTGATTTGATCGTAGAGCAATGCACAACCGGCGAAGCCTGGAACAATGCCCTTAACTCGCTGCCTGATTTTTTTGGTAAGGCCTATTATGAATTTGCCTATTTCAAACTTTCGCATGCGAACCATGAAGGGCTGCCCACCGCGCTGATTTTCAGCGAAAAAGATAAGGTGGTGGCGTTTTACCCTTTTCTTCTCAAGGCCATTCCGGCTGTTTACGGGCTCGGAGAAATGTTTGACATTGAAACGCCCTATGGTTACGGCGGCCCCTATTTGCGTAACCCTGATCAGAAAGCGATTTCTGCCTTTCAACAAAGTTTTGCAAGCTGGTGTTCAAATAACTCGATAGTGGCAGAATTCATTCGTTTCAACCCCTTTATCGAAAATCATCGTTTCTGTGAAAATTTTGCCAGGATTTCAAAAAACAGAACTACGGTCAGCATCGATACCAGCTCGGGTCTGCCCCAGATCCTCAAGGGTTGTACTTCGGCAAAGCGTCGCAACTTCAATAACGCTGTAAAATCAGGACTGCAAATAAGCGATTGTTCGCTTGAAGAATTCAGGCTTCTTTACCGAAAAACCATGAACGAGCTGCGGGCCGACGAATACTATTTTTTCAGCGATGCCTATTTTGCAGAGATTCAGCGCCAATGTCCGCATAATTTCGTTATCAAAGCTGCAAGAACCGCTGAAGGAAATTTGGCGGCGGCGGGTATCTTCTTAAAAGACAGCCTGAGTTATCACTATCATCTAGGCTGTTCAGAAAGTTCTTTGCTGCATTTGCGGCCAAATGACTATCTGATGTTAAAAGTTGCCGAAGAAGCCAATAAAAGCGGCAAAAGCATTCTGCATCTCGGGGGTGGCCTGAACGACAAAGCTGAAGACGGACTTTTTCGCTATAAAAAAGGGTTTTCAGAGCAAACCCATGATTTTTTCATTGGCCGAAAAATTTACCGGCCGGAAATTTATGATAATATCTCTGCAAACTGGCAGAAGCTTACGGGCAAGCAGCCCGAAATTCTTCTTCACTATCATTACGGAGTCTGACATGAGTTCATTTGACCATGAATGGGAAAAGGTGCACCAACAAAAAACCTGGGGGCGGTATCCTTCAGAAGAAGTGATT
Source organism: Candidatus Ozemibacter sp. (assembly GCA_030446435.1). Taxonomy (GTDB): domain Bacteria; phylum Muiribacteriota; class Ozemobacteria; order Ozemobacterales; family Ozemobacteraceae; genus DYKG01. The sequence goes on along the minus strand of JASURT010000002.1, from coordinate 33,642 downwards.
CGTTTTGTGGCAAGAAACTATTTTGCCGGCAACCGATCAACAACGAGAATACTCGATCTGGGCTGCGGAGGCGGTGCCAATTCATGGTTTCTTTCGCGTGAAGGTTTTCAGACTTTCGCTTTCGATGGCAGTTTAAGCGCATTGCAGAAGTGTAACCAGTTGCTACAGTCGGCAAATGAAAAAGCCGGTCTTTTTCAGGCCGACGCCGCTGCATTGCCAATTTCTTCTGCCAGCTTCGATGCTATTATTGATTCAGCCGCAATTTCGGCTAATTCAATAGCAGGTATCGAAAAAATTCTTTCAGAAGCTTACAGAATTCTTAAACCAGGCGGAAAACTGTTTTCGACAGGGCTTTTCAGTCGTGAAATTTCCGGATATGGTACGGGGCAGAAAATTGAAGACAACACCTACAGAAACCTTAGCACAGGGCCAGTAGCCAACATTGGTACAATTCACTTTTTTGATCGCGAAGAAATTGAAAAACTATTTGAAACCGCGGGCTTTCATCAGCTTTGCATCGATACGCTACGTCGCACCGACCTGAATGAAACCCAGATTATTTCTTACTTTTTAGTCACAGCCCAAAAACCAGCCTGAGGAAAACGAAGATGTCAGATCAGCTTTGTCAGATAAAAGAAAGCCATGCCAATCTAAGCGTAGTGTTGATTCAACCGGATATTCCGCAAAACACAGGTAACATCGCCAGACTATGTAACGCGACAGGCACAAATCTTGTGTTGGTAAGACCCTTTGGCTTCAGACTGACCGATTCAGGCCTGGCTCGTGCGGGCATGGATTACTGGAAAGAACTGAACCCTTTGATTTTAGACGATCTGGACGAATACAGAGACTGGATCAAAGACAAAAACGTTTATTATCTCTCGGCCCATGCCGAAAAGAATTATGCCCAGGTTCAATTCAAGCCGGGCGACGTGCTGGTTTTCGGTTCAGAATCGAGCGGACTGCCACCTGAAATTTCGCAGCTACAGGAAAATCGTGAAAAAATGATCAGCCTGCCCATGCTTGAAAAAGCTCGCTGCATCAATGTATCGTCTTCAGTTTCAGCAGTGGTTTATGAAGCACTTCGCCAGATTTACAACTGGTCATCACCTGAATCGTAAGGTTCATCAGCAGGCATTGATTCGCCGTTTCCTGAAAATTCTTCTTCGGCCATGGCATCGATTTCATCGTCCATATTTTCGCCCATTTCTCGCGCCATTTTTTTTGCCCAGGCGGCCATTGATTTAGGGTCATTTTCGTCTATGCCCGACAGACTAGAAGGGTCGGCAAGGTTTTCCATCAGTTGCTCTTCGCTGCGAACGGTTTTGAAACGCGAAACCATTCTGCGGGTATCTTTTGAACCACAGACACTGCATGTTTTTTCCGCATCACGTTCATCGATTTTACACAGAACACTGAACTTTTTTTTGCACGAAACACAGAAAAATTCATAAAGCGGCATGATATACCCTCCTAAATAGTTCCATTGCTGCAGATTATATGTTAATCTGTCGATAATTATCAAGATTAACCACAGCAAGGTTTAAGGATAATTGATGAACAGGTCACCTTATGAACTGATAAAGAGTACTGACGAGGCTCTCTGGAGAGAAGGGCTCAATTCGCTGTTGATCGATCACAGCGAAAAAGCCTGCGAAGCAATCATCTCTGTTCTTTCAGACAAAGCCTGGCACAAAAGAGAGGCTGCGGCGAGAATACTGAATGAATGGGGCAGCGAGATTTCTGAAATCATTCAGAATCGACTCGATGAAAGTAACCCGGATGAGTTTTACTGGCTGCTGAATGTTCTTGGGCACATTGGCGGCGAGCAATCTTTTGCCGTAATCAGAAAATATCTGAATCACGCTGATTCAGAGGTAAAAAGTTATGCCATACGTGCATTAACCCAGCATAAAAGCATTGAAAACGCCCGCCCACTTTACCCCCTGTTAAATGACCAGAACTGGGCGGTTCGCAAGCTGGTTTTTGAGCAGTTGCTCAGCTTTGGTCCGGTTGTTTTGGATGATTTGCGTAAAATCATTCTTTCGCCTTCGCAAAATGCGCCTCACACCGTTATTGCCCTGTTCGTCAAAATTGGCCAGGATGAAGTCATACAAGAACTGAAAAAGATTTACGGCACCGGCAATTTTCAGATGCGCTTTGCCATTATTTCAGCTCTTGGCGAACTTGGCTCTTCAGATGCCATCGACTTTATCATAACTTCGCTTTCTGACCCATCGTGGGCCATCAGAAAATCAGCAGGTGAACAGCTTTTAAAGCTTGGTTCAAAAGTTTTCGACAAGCTTACCGCAGCTTTTGGCAAAAGCGACTCGCTGATAAAGCACAAGATCATCGAAATTCTTGTAGAAATGCTGAAAGAAAAGTCTCTGCCGCTGCTGCAAAGACTCATGTCTGCCAACGACCACGAATTCAAGCTTCTTGCAATAGAAAACATGGCCAGACTGAAAAGCGATGAAGCGACGAATGAGCTTATGAAATGTCTGGCTGAAGGCGATCGGGTCATCTCTGATTATGCTTCCGACTGCCTGGCGCAAAAGCCCAATCTTAACCTTGATTTGTTGCTGACAAAACTCGAAACTGAAGATGAAAACCTGCGTTTTCAAATCATCAAGATAATCGGTTCAATCGGCGGTCTTGCCCTGAACCCCATCGTTAGAATTCTCGAATCAGGAAACAAGCAGGAAAGACTTTTTCTGCTCGGCGTTTTGCAAAAGATAGCGCCGCATGAAAAACTGATCGAAGTCCTGATCACTCTGCTCGGTGATCCGAACTGGCCGGTAAGAAATGCTTCGGCAAACTGTCTGGTCAATTTTGGCGAAGCTTCTGTGCCTGCCATCGTTAAAGCACTCAACTCGACTTCAGAAGACGTAAAATTCTGGTCAAGAAAAGCGTTGCTGATGATCGGTCCAAGAGCTGTAGTCATTCTGAAAAAAATTCTCGAAGAAGGCAACGACCCTGGTCTTATGCCACATATCGTATCTGCATTGCTTTCAATGAATCACGCAGATGCGGTGCCGGCAGTGTTGAAATTTCTCGAAACGAATGATGATTACAGAATTCAAAGCGTTTTTGAAAGCATTCCGGAAATCACATCTAAAGATGTTATCAATACAATTCTGAATCTTTTGACTCACCCCGACGAAAAGGTGGTCAGATGGCTGGCTCATTTGCTTGAAAAGGTTGAATCAAGCTCTTTGCGTCGCAGCGTTTTTCTTGGTTTCAGTCATTCAAGCGAAAAAGTCAGGTTTTATGTGGCCAGCGCTGTAGAACACTGGGAAAACCTGACCGAAAGTGACATTAAGATTGTCGCCCGACAACTTGGTGTCGAAAAATCGCGACAAAATCTTGGTGCCATTGTCAGAATTCTCAGCAAATTCGCCTATCCAAGCACCATTGCGACTCTCGAAGAATATCTTGATTCATGCAAGCCAGATCTGATGTTGCACCTGATGCTGGAAACGGCTAAATCAAGCAATCCTCCTTTCCTTGAAATGCTTGACCGACTGCTGAAAAAGCGTTCAGAAGTCATTACCGTGGAAGATGTCGACAAAGTCGGCGCGATTCTCAGCTATGTTTATCGCAAAAATCCCGATGGTCTGGTTCAGGGTCTCAATTCGCCCAGCATGGCTTACCGGCTTTGCTGTATTATCGCTCTTGACAGCATCGATGATCGCAAAATCGCTTTTTCAATCATGGAAACCCTTTTGCCCGACGAAGAGCCGCCGGTTATCAAACGGGCAGTCAAAACTCTGGCCCGCTACTTCTTTCATGATGACTTCAGACTTAAAGGCGCTGTAACCGATTTTCTGCTCAGCCTTGGAATGATCATCAAAGAACCTTTGATCGAATACATCGAAGAACTTGAAAACGAAATCGACCGCAAAGCTCTCGTCGATTTGATCGAAAGCGTTGGCGGAGAAGTTGACCCCAACCTGCTCAGAGCTAAAGGCGAAGCTAAGATTGTTCTTTCCGACTCGCACCTCGACGATGTTCTTGAACGCAGACGCGCCGCCCTTGAAGAACTTGAGAAATATGATGAAATCATCAAAACTTCGCACACCATGGATCTTGCGATCATGTTTACTGATGTAAAAGGTTATACAGCCTTCAGCTCAAAAGCTTCACTTTCTGAAGTAATGTCGATGCTTAAGCAGCATGACGAAATTCTCAAACCCGTATTCGACAAATACTCAGGCGAAGCGCTGAAAAAGATTGGCGATGCCTTTCTGGTTGTTTTTGAAAACCACAATAACGCAGTTCTTGCTGCCATTGAAATTCAACGCCAACTCAACGCTTTCAACACGAACATTCCTGAAGAACGAAGACTGGCAATAAGAATTGCGATCAACAGCGGTTCGGTCATTCGCACCGAAGGCGATGTTCTTGGTGATTCGGTCAATCTTGCCTCGCGTCTGGAAGGAATCGGCGAAGCTTTTGAAATCATAATCTCAGAAAACACACTTCAGAGAATCAATCGCAGCATTTTCGAAATCGAAGACTACGGCCAACATCAGCTTAAAGGCATCGACAACCCGGTAAAAGCCTACCGTGTCAAATGGGGCTGACAGAAATTTTCACCCCGCTTTTCATCTTAATCAGTCCGTAAAATAAAGAAAAATCCCCGTTCACACGGGGATTTTTTGGGGTCGAAATTTCGAATCAGACTCTTCCTTTTACCTGGGGTTTATCGGTGATAACCGGTTTACCCACTCCGGGCTTTTCGGTTTCCTGAATATTGGGCACAGGCGGGCCTGAACGGGTAAACTCTTTGCCAAGACGCATTTCAAGGCGTTTCTGGAAGTCTTTTTTGTCTTCGGCATTTTTGTAACCGTCTTCGTAAGTAATGCGCTTCGATACGACAAGATCTTCGAGGCACTGATCCATGGTGATCATACCATCCTGGCGGCTGGTCTGCATGATAGAAATCAGCTGATCGGTTTTGTCTTCTTTTACGCAACGGCGAACCGGCTGTGAACCGACCAGAACTTCGTAAGCAAGCACACGGCCTGACGAAAGATAAGCCGGAACAAGTCGCTGCGAGATGATTCCGCGCAGGGTGCCCGCAAGCTGCATTCTGATCGATTGCTGAACATCGCCGGGGAAACTGCCGACAATACGATGAATCGATTCGTAAGCATTGATGGTATGCAAAGTCGAAAAAACCAGATGGCCTGTTTCTGAGGCGGTAATCGCAAGATTCATCGTTTCGAGGTCGCGCATTTCGCCGACGAGAATAACATCGGGATCTTCACGCAAAGCACTTCTAAGAGCGTTTGAAAAAGAAAGGGTATTGGTGCCCAGTTCTCTTTGCGTGATAACACTTCTTTTATGCGGGTGAACAAATTCTATCGGATCTTCAATGGTTATGATGTGGTCATATCTGGTTCGATTGACCAGATCGATCATTGCCGCAAGGGTAGTAGATTTTCCCGAACCTGTTGCACCGGTGACAAGAATCAGACCTGATTTATGGTTACAGATTTTTTCCATGGCCGTCTTGTCGATTGACAGCTCTTCAAAGGTTGGCACGGTATTCGGAATGATTCTGAATACGCCGGCCATACCGTTTTTCTGCTGAAAAACATTGACACGAAAGCGTGCGCAGTCTGCTATTTCGTAAGAAAAGTCGAGCTCCATGCGTTCGTTAAATTCGCGTTTCTGTGCTTCATTCATGATCGAGAACAGCAAAAACCGGCTTTTCTCGGGGGTTATGGTCTCGAAAGTTGTTCTGATCAATTCACCATGAATACGAATACTTGGTGGCAGACCGATCGAAATATGAAGATCCGAGCCGCCTTCTTCGTGAAGGTAATAAAGCAATTCTTTAAGGTCAGTAATGTTCTCTTTGTTGAATTTGCGGCGTAAAACCCTGGTTTCAACATTTTCTGGCTTCAACGAATCAAAAGTAATTTTTTCCTGGGCAAGAACTGCATCTAACTGATCTTCAGACAGCTTCGACACGAGAGAAATAATGCGATCTTTCTCAACATCTGTTGCTGCATCATACAGGTTCAAAAAAGACGGAATGCCTGTATAATCGCGGCGCTTTAATATTTCGCGAGACCACCAGGCCACATCGGCATTCTTATCGAGAGTTGCGGCGACCAGCTCTTTCAGAAAAGCCTTGCGGGGCTGTTTTGAAAGGTTTTCGACTATGGTGTGCCGGATTGAAAGATCTTTATCATCGAGTTTGAGAAGCAGAAGCCCGGCGATCAACTCGAATTTTTGCAGTTTTGAAATGGCCTCGATGGCGCAGGTGCGAATCAAAGTCTTCTTTGAATTATCAATTAAAAAGAGCAGCGGGCGCAAAGCTTCTTTTGAACCGATAACGCCAATAACCTTCAGAACCTGAATGATCAGCTCTTCGTCTTCGGTATCGAGACAGGCCAGCAAAGGGTCAACCGCATGCACACCCAGCTGCGAGAGAATTCGAACTGTATATTCCTGAATAAAAATCGATTCGTCTTTAAGGTAAGGTATGAGTTTACTTACAACTTCAGGCTCACGAATTTCACCCAGACCGGTCAGCAAATAAAACTTGGTTTCCTGGGTCGGAGCGCCAAATTTTTCTTTGAATAATTCGATGAGTTCGAGCCCGAGAATTCGCCCAAGTAGCATGGTAATACTGATTCTGGTTTCTTTTTTGGCCGTCGGAAAAATTGCCATCAAAGAATTTACGATTTCTTTGCCCCAGTTTTGCAGCGACTTGATTGCTTCCTGACGAACAAGAAGCGAGTCATCATCGAGCAGAGCGAAAAGAGTCTTCATCGAAGCTTCATTCTGAATTTCACCAAGACCCGCGCAAATATAAGGCTTCAGACCATCGCTTTTTTCTGATTCAAGCATGCGTTGAAATAAGGTAAAGGCCTTTTCCCGCAAGATAAGCGGAATGATCTTGATACACTCATACTTCTGTTGGCTCGAGCAGCTTTGAAAGTATTCCTGAATAATCTGGTAAATACTGTCACCCTGTTCGATCAGGGCTCTTTTCGCCTGCTTGCGAACTATCCAGCTCGGGTCTGAAATTTTATTAAGCAGAGTAATGATAACTTTTCGATCAGGGTTTTTGGCGACCGCTTCAAGGGCAATTTTTCTGATCTCGTCGTTTTCGCGACTGTCAAGAATCGACAGCAATTCTTCCTGTCTGATGAAGCCAAGCTCGATCATTATGAAATGAGCCCAGAACCTGACGGTCATGTCTGAAGATAATCGCAAAGAAGGCAGTACATCTTTAAGAATGGTCGGGTAATTGATTACTGTCTGAACAGTTTTCTTCTGAATGCTTTCAAACTTGCTTGAAAGCGCTAATGGAAGAATGTTCGAAATGACCTTCTTCTGTTTATCGGTAGTCTGAGATTGTAAAAGCGATGAAAACTTGTCCAGCGCCTGCTCGTTATCGAGAAAGTCGTGGCTTCGCAGCTTGTCTTGCAGACTTAAAAGAATTTCCTCTATCATATATCCGGCTGATTCCTTGATCTAAAGTTAATGAATTATACCAATCCCCACTATATATGAGAAGTATTTTTTCAAACTAATATTGGCACCAGTCAGAAATCTTGTTTCAAATACCGTTTTTCTCAAAAGATGACAAATACCATCGCCATTCGCTTGCCTAGAATGAAATTAACGGCAGCCCCGGAATTTTCAAAAGATTTTTATTGCCGGTCAAAAAAGCCGAGCAACCCGCGGACAGGCTGCAACAATAGTTTTGCAAACAAAGCTCGTTCAAGCCTGTTGGAAGTTCTAAAGAACGCCGAATTGCATCTTCATTGAACGGTGCCAGTTCAAAGACGTTCTGGTCAAGCATAAAGTCCTGAACCTGTTTGAATCTCGCCGGAAAACGCAGCGCCCGTCGCAACACCCAGAAAGCCAGGGGAACAGGCAATACAACGCCATCAGCACGCATCACAAGATTGTACACAGCGGTTGCCCCCTGACCGTCTGCCAGCCATGAAATCAGAGGCTCGGCATCCATTGCCAGCAAACCACCCTGAAATGAAACCAGCCCGGTATTTTTTTCTTCAGAAGACTTGATCAGCCCCTTTAACAGGCCGCGACCCGCAATGAACCTTTCGCGCCAATAGGCAGATCTTTCGGCAATAGAAGTAGAGTAAACCGGGCCACGCCTCTGGTTCAACCAGGCCAGCACTTCATCTTCAATGAACACGGTTTTACGTCCGGCATGACGCGCCATCGCCGCGAATTCGGGGCGATGATTCGGTGAGCTCGGCGATATCCAGGCCTGTACCGTATGTTTTGAAACCCGAAGAATTTCGGCAATTTCACTGAGAGTTAATAATTTTTCTGCATTTTTAACCATATCTCACACCCGCTTTTCAATATCTTACAATATATTAAAGTTTTTTACAATACGACAGCAAACAGGCTTCAAATGCCGGTTTCGCAAAGCCAGCTCCCTGAGCAATCTCCTTTTGCTATCAACGATAGAGCACGGACAAAAACCCAGATCCCCCCTAACAGCGCAGACTTTCGCCAAATAACTTTCCACACACGCCATTAACAGAGATTTTTCAACTACAAATTTTCTTGACCAAAGTTGAAATTTAAGCTAACATACCCGAACCAACTTAACTTTTAAGAATTTTCGGAGGACATTTTCAATGGGTATCGTTTCTATGAAAAGCCTGCTGGAAGCTGGTGTACATTTTGGTCACCAGACCAGAAGATGGAACCCCAAGATGGCCAAGTACATCTTCACAGCTCGCAACGGCATTTACATTATCGATCTTCAGAAGACAACCAAACTTCTCGATGAAGCCTGTGATTTTATCAAAAGCGTTGTTCGCGAAGGAAAACCGATTCTTTTCGTAAGCACCAAAAGACAGGCCCAGGACATCATCAAATCCGAAGCTGAACGCTGCGGAATGTTTTTTGTTAACTATCGCTGGCTCGGTGGTATGCTTACCAACCACGTAACCATCGAAAAAAGAATCTCAAGACTGAAAGAGCTTGACGATCTTATCGACAGCGGCAAAATCGAGTCTTATCCTAAAAAAGAAGCTTCCAAAATGAAAAAAGAACGCGAAAAACTCGATCGCGCTCTTGGTGGCATCAAAAACATGAAGGGCATGCCTGGCGCACTTTTCGTCATTGACCCTCACAAAGAAGGCATCGCAGTTGCAGAAGCAAAAAAAGTAGGAGTTCCTATAGTTTCTGTTGTTGATACAAACTGTGATCCAGACGACATCGATTACGTCATTCCAGGAAACGACGACGCAATCAGAGCTGTCAAGCTTGTTACCAGCCTCATTTCAGACTCTGTTCTCGAAGCTCTCGAAGGCAGATCTTTCGATGACGTTCAGGAAGGCGGAGAATTCCGCGCTGAAGTCAGCGAAAAAGCTGAAGGCGCTGAAGAAAAAGAAGCTGAAATGGCAGCCTCTGAAAATGAAGACAAACTCGTAATTGAATAATAAATCCCAATAGTTTTGAAAGGTGGAACGCTATGCAGATAACAGCTCAAATGGTTAAGGAACTTCGTGAAAAAACCGGTGCCGGCATGATGAAATGCAAAGAAGCATTGCAGGAATGCAACGGAAACTTTGAAGAAGCAGTTGATTTTCTTCGCAAGAAGGGTCTTGCTTCTGCAGACAAACGCTCCGGTCGTGCAACTTCTCAGGGCCTGGTAATTCCGTTAACCACTGAAGACAGAAGAACTGCAGCCATCGTCGAAGTTAATTGCGAAACCGACTTTGTTGCCAGAAATGAAAATTTCGTGGCTTTCGCAGAAAAAGTAGCCAACTTCGTTCTCAATACAGCTTCCATCAAAAACGTTGAAGATCTCGAAAAAGCAACCATAGATGGTCAGTCTGGTGAAGAATTCCGCAAAAGCATGGTAGCTAACACTGGCGAAAACATTTCTTTCGGCCGCGTCGAAAGATTTGAAATTCCTGCCGGCAACTACGGAATTTTCGACACTTACGTTCATGGCGATGGCAACATCGGTGTTCTCGTGCAGCTCGCAACTGAAAATGAAGCCGCTGCAAAAAGCGAAGACACACTGAATCTTGCCCACGAAATCGCTCTTCAGGCAGCTGCCATGAAGCCGGTTTACACAACTTCAAAAGAAGTTCCAACTGAAGCTTTGGCAAGAGAAAAAGACGTTATTCTCGGTCAGATCAAAAATGACCCGAAAAACGCCAACAAACCTGAAGAAATCATGAACAAAATCGTAGAAGGCAGACTGGCCAAGTATTACAAAGAATACTGCCTCGTTGAACAGGCTTATGTTAAAGATGACAGCAAGTCAATCAACGATCTGGCCGAAGACCTTTCCAAAAAGCTCGGCGCTAAAGTAACTGTAGTTACCTTCCGCAGATGGGCACTCGGCGAAGGAAATGCCGAAGAAAGCACTCCAGAAGAAAAATCAGCTGAAGCAGCCGGATAAGGTCAAGAGTGAAACTGATTCCGAAAATTCATAAGAGTTAACCCGGTAGAGACGCCTGGCAACGGGCGTCTCTATCCTTGTTTAACAAAGAAGAAAAAAATGTCAGTTCAGCAAAATTGCAATAGTTTTTTTTACAGGCGTCCGTTGATCAAACTCAGCGGCGAATTGCTTGGAGGTAGTGACGGTTTTGCCTTTAATCGTGAAAGCATCGAGCTTTATGCCGGCGAAATAAAAAGCCTGGTAGACAAAAACATTATCCCCGGAATCGTCATCGGGGGAGGGAATTTTTTCAGAGGTGCGCGAACGACCCTTTCGGCTTTGAAGCGGCACCGCGCTGATTCGATCGGCATGCTTGCCACAGTTATGAATGCAATTTGTTTCGCCGAACACCTTGAAAATATCGGGGTTAAAACAGCGGTTTTTTCGGCTGTAAATATTGGCGAAATGGCACAGACCTATAATATAGACCGTGCACGTGACCTTCTCGATAAAGGGGTTGTCTGTTTGTTTTCAGGCGGAACCGGCAACCCTTATTTCAGCACTGATTCGGCTTCTGCACTTCGCGCGATCGAAAACAGCTGTGACGTGTTGATAAAGGGTACGAAAGTAGACGGTGTCTATGATTCTGACCCTGAAAAAAACCCACAAGCCAAAAAATTTGAAACCATAACCTACTCAGAGGTTCTCGAAAGAAACCTTGGAGTCATGGACCTGGTCGCCATTACCCTCTGTCGCGACAACAAAATGCCATTGAAGGTTTTGTCGCTGAAAAAACCGGGGGTTTTATTAAAAGCCTGTCTTGGCGAAAAGGTTGGAACCGACGTAATCGAAAGAGATTAAACCATCAGGAGGAATTTCGTATGTCATACGATTCAGTAATAAACGAAGCAAAAACCAAAATGAACCAGTCGGTAGAAGTTCTGAAAAAAGATTTCTCTACCATGCGCACTTCAAGGGCTACCCCTTCATTGCTCAGCAGAATTACCGTAATGCAGTATGGCCAGGAAACCCCGTTGCAGCATGTCGCATCAGTTTCTGCACCAGATCCGAAATCTCTGGTAATTCAAGCCTGGGATAAAACCCTGCTTGGCGAAATAGAAAAAGCGATTCAAAAATCAGATCTCGGTCTTAACCCGATGAATGACGGCAATCTCATTCGCCTGCCCATTCCACCACTTACCGAAGAACGCAGAAATGATCTGGTTAAAACTGCAAAGAAAAAGGCAGAAGAATACCGGGTCGCAATCAGAAATGTGCGCCGCGACGCCAATGACACCCTTAAAGCTCTTGAAAAAAAGAGTGAAATAACTCAGGACGACTGCAAAAAAGCGATGGATAAAGTTCAGAAGTTGACTGATGAATACGTCGACATGATCAATTCAGTTCTGAGCGCAAAAGAAAACGAGATTCTCGGGAAATAAGCAGAAATGTACATTATTACAGAAGAATGCGTATCATGCGGCACCTGTCATTCAGTTTGCCCGGCAAAAGCGATCAAGATAGGTTTTCCGTATGTAATAACATCTAAATGCACAGATTGCGGACGCTGCGCTGAGGTTTGCCCGGTCGATGCAATAATTCCCGGAGATAAGAAAGACTGAACATACAAACTGATGACAAGGCAGCAAATCAAAGCAGAGCTTGAAAACAGGCTCGATATGAGCAATATTCCCGCTCACATCGGCATAATAATGGATGGAAACGGCAGATGGGCCAAAAGAAGAGGCTTAAGCCGCATCAAGGGCCATCAGGAAGGCGCAAAACGGGTTAAAACCGTGGTTCGTTACGCTGATGACCTGGGTGTTAAACACATCAGTCTTTATGCCTTTTCTGTCGAAAACTGGGCCCGACCAAGCTTTGAAGTCTCTGCTCTGATGAAGCTGATAAAGGCATATATCGTTCGCGAGCGCCAGGAATTGCACGCTGAAGGAGTCAAATTCAAACTGGTTGGTCGTCTTAATGAACTCGCTCCCGAGATTGTCAAAGAAGCTGACATCTCAACCGAATTGATGAAAAATAATTCCGGGTTGAGTCTTAATCTTTGTATTAATTACGGGGGCCGCGCCGAGATTGTAGATGCGGTCAGAGAAATTGTCAGATCTGGTATCGCACCAGAAAAGATTGATGAAGAAACAATCAGTCGACATCTTTATTGGCCCGAAATACCTGACGTAGACCTGCTGGTTCGCACCAGCGGCGAAATGCGCACCAGCAATTTTCATCTATGGCGAAGCGCTTATTCAGAGCTTTATTTCACTGAAGTGCTCTGGCCTGATTTTGATGACGTCGAGCTTTTGCGCGCAATCTTAGCCTATCAGGGAAGAGAACGCCGCTTTGGCATGACCAGTGAGCAGCTGACAGAACAGGAAATCTGATGTTTGCAAGAATACCGGTGATATTGATCGGAATTCCGGCGGTTTATGGCCTTCTGGTTGCCGCCGGAGACACCGCTCGTCTGGTTTTTCTCACAATCATATGCCTGATCGGGCAATACGAACTGGCTTCAATGCTGAACAAAGATTTTCCATTCAAGCCGGTGCCGGAATGGCTTGCGGGAATTGCAATTCTTTGTTCGGCACATTTTTTTCAGCTGCCGGGCATTATCTTTTCTTTTGCTTTTTCAGTCGTTGCAATGGTTGTCTTCACAGTCTTAAGAGGCCTGCGCGGCGACGGTTATCAAAGATTCGCTCTTGGGCTTTTCAGTTTGATTTATCTGCCTTTCTGTCTCAGTTTTTACCTCCTTCTCGGTAAAAGTATGGGCGGGCAGCTGCTTTTTATAATGCTTGCATCGATCTGGGCACTTGATATCGGTGCATATGTGTTTGGCATGTCGATACGGGGCCCGAAACTTTCGCCCCGAATCAGTCCGAACAAAACTATTTCCGGCGCAATTGGCGGGGCATTGACCTGCATAGCTTTTTTTGCGCTGGTTCGCCACTTTTCTCTTATTACTTTGACCGAACCAAGATTTTGGGCATTGGCTCTTTCAACTGCGATAATCGGGCAGTTGGCCGATCTGTTCGAATCTGTTCTGAAGCGAGAGTCAGAAATCAAGGACTCGGGGGCACTTCTTGGGGCTCACGGTGGAATTCTGGATCGCATTGACAGTATTCTTTTTCTTGGCCCGGTGTGCTATGCTTTGCTTGTGATTTAATCAGTTATTCAGGAAAGGTTGTTTGATGTTATCTCTGCTTTTTGTCATAGTAAAAACTATACTATCAATCTGTTTCGTTCTGATAAGTATCGCGCTGGTTCATGAATTTGGCCATTATATTACTGCCAAATTGACCGGTATCTGGGTTCTCGAATTTGCAATTGGTTTCGGCAACCGCCTGTTTAAAAAACAGTATGGAGAAACGCTTTACTCGTTTCGGCCCTTTCCGCTTGGCGGATTTGTCAGACTTGCCGGCATGGACAATGTAGAAGAAGAAGGTGAACTTGCCGAGGGCGAAGAGCCGCCCGAACCGGATCCGGATTTGCCACAGGTTCCGCCTGATCACCCCAAAAGCTATCTGACCAGACCCAGATGGGCAAAAATGCTTGTTTTAGCGGCAGGTTCGATAATGAATCTGGTTTGGGCAATAGTTCTTTTCGTAATCATTTATGCAATTTCAGGCGGCCCCATTACCAATATAGCCGTTCTTGACGCCATGGAAGGAAAACCAGCCTACGAAGCCGGTATACGACGCGGAGACATAATTACTGCCATCGATGGTGTTAAGCTTACCGACTGGAACGACGGCATAACCATGATCAACAACAGTGCCGGTAAAGCGATCAAGCTAAGCGTTTCGCGAAATCACCCGATTCCGAAATCTTCTGCTGCCGGCGCCGTTCTGCAGGAAGACGTCTCAGTAAATAACAATTCTTTTCAGATTCACGATCAGGAGATTCTGGAATTCACCGTTATACCTGAAGGAAGCATGGGCTCTGCCAAAATCGGCATCAGTCTTTCACCAAACAATTACGATTTTCAGCAGCTACCATTCAGCAAGGCTTTTGCAAAAGGCGTAGAAGATGGTGTCAGCATCATCGCCCAGACTGTTGGTGGACTGGTAAAAATGGTCACCCGCGAAACCCAGGCCGACGTAGCCGGACCGGTTAAAATCATGAAAATGATCAAAGACCAGTCATCGAAAGGCATTTTCGATCTTCTTTATCTGACTGCCATTCTTTCGGTCAATATCGGTCTCATTAACCTTCTGCCTCTACCGGTTCTCGATGGCGGACGCATTGTCTTTCTCATTCTCGAATTCTTTTTCTCGATCATCAATGCCATTACCGGTCTCAAACTGGCGATTACCCCCAGAGTCGAAGAGAACATACATTTTATCGGTATGCTCTGCCTGCTTACCCTTCTGATTTTTGTAACCTACAAAGACATCGCCAGCTTTTTCTAAGTTATGAATGCTACCAGAACGAACACTGCCGGTCCAATGGCAGTGTTCGTTTCTTTTATTCTGACTCTTTCAGCAGCCTCATTCGCGGCGTATTCGTATTACCAGCCGAATATGATGCTGGTCGCCATCGGACTGTTCGTTTTTTCTGCAGCATTCAAGGCCTATCAACGAGGCATGCTGGCAGAACTTCTTTCGTATGGTCGCTTGATAGGCGCTTTTATGCTTGGCTGGTTTTTCAAAGCGCCCGTGGGCACATTAATCGGTGTGAATGGAATTTTCGCCTCCATCGCCGGCTTTTATCTGCTGTTCTTTTGCTCTTATCTTCTGGCCGGCTGGTTCATTAAAACCATTTTGAAGAATCACGAACCATCTATGCCTTCACGCTTTCTGGGCGCAATAGCAGGTGGTTTTGAAGGTCTGGTAATCAGTCTGTTCGTTTTCATAGCCATGACCCTGATTCCCGGCAGTCAACTTGCATCGCATCAACCTGAATTTCTTAAAATGATTACCGGTTCAACCGAAAAAATCATTTCACCTCTTATTCCTGAAGAAGCCGGCAAAGCAGTCAGGGCCATAAAAACCATGAGCCGTTTATCGCAAGGTATCGACCCCGAAAAGGTCGACCGCGGTGAAATTATTGAAGTCATGAAACCCTTATCGAGTTTACCCGAAATTCAAAAAATTCAAACTGATGAACAGCTGCAAAAGCTGGTTAGAGAGAAAGACTTCAAAAAATTATTCAAGCACCCGACAATTCGTAAGCTGATGCAAAACCCCGAATTGCAAAACAAAGTTATGAATCTGGACTGGGCCAGACTCGAACGAGCCTTGAATAAGGCGAGAACCGCTAACCCTGATTGAAATCAAGAATCCGGGTAAAGGGTATTTCTACGCCACCGATTATCATTCTGAATTCTGCACTGCCGCCAATTTTCATTACGCCTTTCAGATTATCGGTAATCGAATTGTTTTTGCCCTGAAGACGCGCATACAGACTCTTCAACAAAGGTCCTGAATTTTTCTCGACAGCTTTTTGCAAGCCACGTCTGGTCATGATTGAATCAACATGAAACTGCAGCGCAACAACAGATTCGGCACCACCCTTTATCGTTTCTCGGGGCATTATCTGAACCCCTTTGGCAATGGTATAATCGCTTAACTTTACATCCATACGCAGATTTTGAAGTAAAACCGCCATTGGCAGATTATTCTTCACCTTCAGATAAACCCTTGCTTTGGTGGTGCGATCAGTAAGACTTTCCGGATCAAGGGTCGCTTTGGTCAATTCAACTTCTATCTTCTGCGCGGCCCGATTCATGTAATAATCGAGATTGCTGAAAAAATAAACGATTACTGCGGTAAAAATCAGCAACAAAATCGAGAAAACTATAGCCGCCTTTTTAAGCAAGCGCTGAAACGCTGTTATAACCGGCTTTGGTGACGACTCGGTCTTTTGCGGGGCAGCAGCGGCACGTTTTGTTGTTTTCGCAGTGGTGTCGACGTTTCGACGGCCATCAGCGATTCTTCTGTCTGCATCTTCTCTGCGTCGGTCACCTGCTCTGCGATCAGAACTTCGCCGACTGTCACTTTTTCTTCTATCACCTGACATTAAAAAATCCTACTTGACCTGTTTTGCATGTATTCTATCTTCCAGAACGTAAAATTTCCAATTATTTTTATCGAAGATATGCTATACAAATTTTAGAATAAAATTAAGGAAAATCTTTTGCGACCAAATCTCAGTCCAAAGTTCAATCAAGCCGGCGCAAAACCTGCAATAGCGTTTCTTAACGGCGAGTGCAACCTGCCGCAGGATTTTTTCAGAACCAACCCGCTCTATGCAAAAATGGTTTGTTATGCTGCCGATGGCGGTTCAGATATAGCTTTGCGCTTTGGCCTCATTCCTGAAGTAGTCGTCGGCGATATGGACTCGGTTTCACCTGACACTCTGAACCGACTGAAAGCTTCAAACTGCAGTTTATTAAAGTTTCCGGTCGATAAAGACAAAACAGACGCAGAGTTGTTACTCGAAATAATGACAGAAAAAAATCTTTGCCCGATTTATCTGTTTGCAGCCACCGGCAAAAGACTTGACCAGACCATAATAAATGTCAACCTTCTCGCACGTTTTCCCCAGGCCAGAATCGTAACCGCCGACGAAACATTGTTTGCACTTTCTTCGTCGCATCATTTTTTAAACGCAGAGGGAAAAAGGGTTTCGTTCATCAGCATGACCCCGTCGGTTGAAGATTTCTGCCTTGAAGGCTTCAGATACAATGTCGATAACATCAGAATCGATTCGCGCTCGTCGCGCACCCTGAGTAATCAGATTATCTCTGCCGATGCGATGGTAAGTTTCAGACAGGGTACAATTCTTGTAGTCATTGAAAATTAATCTGTTATAATTCAAAAAGAAACAATTCTATCTGTCAAAGCCGAAATTTTTTGAGAAAGAGAAGCCCGAATGAGTTTTAAAAATCTTTCCCAGATGGATAGCGACATTCTTCATGTTACCTTTCGTAAACCTGGTTTTATCGAGAAAACAGCGCAGTGGGCCAGGTATTTTTGCTATGGCTGTCTGCTTATCACTGCAATCGCGATTGTAATCAACCTTTTCAAACCAATTTCTGAAAGCGTTCCCGATCTTTTCATGCAGCTTCTTTTTCTTTTGATCTTCTGGGGAACCATAGAACTTCTGACTATTCCTCTCGAACACATACATGATTTTTACGTTGTCGATTTTCAGAAAAACTGGATAGCGATGAGCCAGCAAAGGTTATTTTTTCGAAGAATTGCCGTCATTGCCTCTTTTAACCAGGTCAAGGCAATAGGTGCAAGCATCAGACCAGAAGGGCTTAAAGATTTGCTGTTTTCAAGCAAAGAAAAAACCTATGCGATTTTTATTCAAACTCTGAAAGGAGAGCTTCATCAGATCAGCGATTATGAACTAAGTCTCGATGAAGCCAATGCCTTTTGCCATCGCCTTTACTCAACCCATTTTTCGGGTGCAGCCTATGTTGGTGCTTCGCCCGGCATGCAAATTTCGATTGACCAGAATACCGGCCAGGTTCGCGCGCAACCCTCTGAACATGCGTCAAAAAAAGTTCTCAAGAACCTTTCTGCCCCTTTTATGCAGGCTACCATCGCCTTCTGCATCACACTGCTTGTTCTAAACATATCTTTCAATATTATTGCCCGAGCTTCAATGTTCATATTTGCCACCGATCTAAGCATTCGTAAACAACCAATTTTTCAATTGCTGATCGGAAAAGTGCCCATCGACGAAACTGCTGAAACGAATGAATCAGCCGGGCAAGAGTCAATTGCAAAAACCATCAGCATACCTTTTCCAGCCACACCCGATGCATCATCACCCGTCAAGATCGATCTCGTCGGACAACAGATAGTCAAAGCCACAGACAGTGCAACCTCGCCGACAGAAAATGTGACCACAGATGAAGCCGTTTCTTCGACTTCTGCCGGCATATCTGAACCTGTTAAAATCGCCGCTGTTACCACTCCGGCAAAGAAGCAAGCGCCAGAAAATCTGCCCAGCCCCCAAAAAAGCGAAAAACCGTTTAAACCATCGGTCGAATCCTCTTCTCAGCAAACTACCCGGACTTTACAATTCGATAAAGATGAAGACCTGGCCCCTGAAAAACATACTGATGAAAATCAATTTGTCAGAGCGACTCTTTCAGAAAGTTCTTCACCAAATATCCCTAAGAGCACTGGTAACACCCCTATCCCGAGTCGAATTCCCGACATTGATTTCAGAAAGGCAATTGTGGCCGAAAATGTAATTGAACCGGTCAAAAATTCGATTAATTTCAGTTATGTGCCCTCTTATAAATACAGTGACAAAACAGTTGTGGCCTCCAGAACAGTTAAGCTTGCCAATAGTGTTAAGCCTGTAAGACGAAAAATCGAGGATTTGATACTGGCTGCTCAGACTTCAGGAAAATCAATCGCTCAGGCCGGTATTTCAGCAAAACCTGAAAAAGCAGAAAAGAAAATGGAGATAATGCCCGGTTACGGAATTTATCCTAATATCACAATCGGCTCTAACTTTTCTGACCATTCGCCGCGATTCGGCAACCCTCTTGGAAAATACAAAAGTATGGATGGCTGGCAGATAATCTATGCCGGGCTATCGGTTACCATAAATTCAGAAAACCCCGCCAAAATTACCAGAATAACCATAACCAGCCCCAAATTCGGCGGCGAGACCGGCATTGCCACCCCACAAGGGCTGAAGGTCGGCAGCTCGGTCAGTCAGATTCAAAAAAAATATGGCCCATATACCATTTTTGAGTCTTTACCCGGCATGCATTTCACAAACCTGGGAATCTCCTTCTTCCATTCACCTTCAGCGCCGGATAAAGTTGGCGCAATTCAGATCTACAGCCCCATCAGAAACTAAAATTCACCGGTCATTTCAAGCTCGGTCAGTTCAAGATCGTCTTTATGGTCATAAACCGTGCATCTGAAACCATCAGGCCTGAGAAAAAGTTTTCTTGTCCAGATTCTATCATGAAATTCGGGCTTGATTCTTGAATCAAGAACACTGAATCCGTCCATGTCGCAGTTAAGTATGTTCAAGATTCGTTCTAGAAAAAGGTTGAACGGATGATTGATCAGTTCTTTTTTCATACCAAAGTGAACATGGCCCGACACCCATAAAACCAGCTGCTTATGGTTCATCACTATTGATCTAATTTTTTGCACCGGCTGGGCAATGTAATTTACTGCTGGTGGGTAAAACCTTATTACTTCTTCTCCCCACAATGGAGCGTGACAGAAAACGATGGTTTTATCATCCGACCATTTTTGCAGTTCGCTTGCAAACCAATCCAGCTGGTCTGACGAGAGCGACGAGAAACATGAGCTTTCAAGATCGTCAAGGGCGAGAAAGATAAGTCTGAAACCGGCAAATTCACAAGAGAAATAAAGCTTCTGCCGCGGAAAAAATCTTCGAAAGCGATCGATTTTCTCTTTTCTTTCTACAACTGAAGCCTTTATGTAGCCTCTGTCTGAATAGTAATTATCGTGGTTTCCGATCAGAGTAAAAAACGGTTTGTTCAAGGCTTTAAAAAAATCAGCCGCAAAACGAAACTCTTCTTCGGTGCCGTAAGTGGCGCACAAATCACCGGTGCAAACCACCAGATCAACGTCTGACCATGAATTCACATCGCTGATGACTTTTTTCTTCAATTCAAGATTGCGTCCCGGCAAATGCGGGTCGCCAAGCAAAGCTATGCAGTTATGTTGTGAATTACTCATTATCGATGACTTTCGCCTCTGATTTTAACACAAATCGAATCCACGAAGACGCAAAAAAAGACCCTAATAATGCCTTTTTTGGGAGAAATTGGATATGTTTATCCTTTAGTTGGCAAGCCCCATGCAACCACCTAAGAAGCGTGAAGCCTTACTAATTAACGATGAGCTTTGGCAAAATTAAACAAAGTTTTGAGATAAATCCGGTAAAGTTATACAAAAGCTCATTCTTTCGATTCATAAAAGGCGGCATTTCACAAGTCGCTCTGAATGCTCAGGCGACTCTGCATCAACGCGTCCGACAAGCTCGATGGCCGCCTTTTTCGGCCGCTGAACCCGTTGTGACAAAAAAGCATCGAAAATATTCAATGAACTTTTGTTCAAGTTAAGAACTGCTTCATTGAAATACTTTTTGAAACCGCATGAAAAGGACTGTGCTATAATGATGACAAGGTAAATTTATGGGCAAATATACGACCTGGAAACTCAAGAAATTCCTGACCTTTCTGATTTTAATTCCCTGGACAGCGATATGGATATACCCGGCGGCATGGTATCTGGTGCAAAGCGACACGACTCAGCGCAGAATCGCCACCTGGGAAACATATGTAGCCGGGCGGGGTTCGAAAATGATGCCTGCGATCGATCTTTATCACTGGTTCTTTTTTCCCGACCACAATGCGGTGATTAAAGGTAAGATTCATAAAATAGCCTGGAATGATCTGAATGAAGCAAATATCGATCAATTAGACTCTTTCGGCTTTAGTTGCCTTGGTTATGCCGCAATTTATGATGAAAGCGAAATTGCGGCCAACCTGCTGCAAAAAAAGGCAACTGTCGATTTAACGATGACAGATGGCAACAGCGCACTGCTGCTCACCGCCAAGCATCAGTCGACCAAAACCTGCAAACTGCTTTTAGAAGCCGGTGCAAGGGCTGACCTTCAAAATATAAGGGGCGAAACCCCTTTGCATCATGCGGCTTTAAATAAGTTCGAAACCCTTATTTCTTCGGCTGACGTCAAGACAACCAATTTCGATGTTACCGACAAAAGAGGCTACACCCCACTGGACTGGGCTATAAGCAAGAATCGTCTTAATGAAATTCTTGCCCTTGCCATTGCCGGTGCAAAACCTGTTGCTAACATAAAAGTCAAGTCGCCTATGATCGAAACCTATCTTGCACTTTGTCAAAAATCCGGTGACCCTGTGAAATCGGCGATGCTGATTGCTGAGCGCGACAAGGCAAGCCCTTTTCAGAAGCTGAAACACCGCTGGAATTATCCGGCAGAATTGCCTGTAGACCTTGGAATCAGGCAAAACTCCCGTCAGGAAGTGAAACAATGAAAACCTATCAGGATTTACTGAAAAAATTGCGCATTTTTCGCCAGGAACGAAACTGGGAACAATTTCATAAACCAAAAGATCTGGCAATGGCCGCCGCCATTGAAGCCGCGGAACTGATGCAGGAATTTCTCTGGCAAAACGAAGAAGAAGTTAAGCAAAAAGTAAAACAGAATAAAGAACGCTATGCCGACGAAATTGCCGACACTGTTGTTTATCTGATGTTGCTCGCAGATGACCTGGGCATAGACATGTACGACGCCATTGAAAACAAGATGGCAAAGAATGCGAAAAAATACCCGGTCGAAAAATGCCGGGGCAAATCTACAAAATACACCAACCTTTAAGTCGGCGACCCTGATGAAATATGATCTGAAACTTTCCACCATTATCGACGCCAGAAGCGAAGGCAAGAGCCTTTTCGAAGCCATTTCTGACCGGTTCAGTTATCAGTCGCCCGAATTTTGGCTGAAAAGGATTGAAGAAGGTCTGATAACCATTAACAGCCAGAGGGCAAAACCAGACCAGCTGCTTTGCAGCGGCGATCTTCTCGACTTCATGGTTCCTGATTTCGAAGAACCAGACATAAACACCGATTACCAGACAGTATGGCGCAACGATTTCCTATTGCTTATAAACAAACCGGCCGGGTTGCCGGTACACTCGACCCGGCGCTTTTACTACCAGACTCTCGTTGGTGAGATTCGCCGAAGAGAAGGTTTTACCGATATAAATCCGCTGCAAAGACTTGACCGTGAAACCAGCGGTCTGATGTTCGTTTCGCAAACAAGCGCGGTGCCTAAGAAATTTCATAAAAATTTCAAAAATTATCTTAAGGGAAAATTCTATCTGGCCATTGTTCGCGGTCGATTTTCGCATGACGAATTGTCAATGACGCAACCACTGAAAGAGGCATCGGTACCACCGGTGAGATATAAAATGATAGCCGCTCCCGACGGCAAAACTACCCGAACCGATTTTTACTGCATCGACAGAAACGATGATTTCAGTCTCGTCCTGGCCCGGCTCGAAACCGGTCGCAAACACCAGATCAGGGCACACCTCGAGATTTTGGGGTTTCCGTTGATCGGTGAAAAGCTTTACTATAAAAATGCGTTGTATTTTCTGAAACGCTGCAATGACGAATTACAGGCTGAAGACATGGCACAACTCGGTGCGCAAAATCACCTTCTTCATTCTTACGCAGTAAAAACGGCTTTTCCAGGCGAGCCACCGAGCTATCATTATGCAGACAAGTTTTCGGTAGAATTTTCGCAAAAGCTTGACTGCTTTAAAGACTGGCAAGAAAAGGCCAGAAAAATTATTACCGCTTGTGATTAATTTTTGCCTTTACTGAGCGATTTTTTAGTTTTACAATTCGAGTTCGGGTTTTCATATGCTAACCAATAACTATAAAGCCGTAATAACGGCATTGATTCTGATTCTTGTTCTGTCGGCTTTTGCGTCGCTTAAGCTCGGCACCATTGCCATACCTGCTGAAGAAGCTATAAAAGCTCTCTTCGCCCCCGATAAAGAAAACCCGACTCTTTTCGCCACGGTAATCTGGCAGATACGTCTACCGAGAATCCTGGCGGCCTTACTTGCAGGCGCTGCCCTGGCGGTTTCAGGCGCAGCATACCAGAGCATGTTCATCAACCCTCTTGTTTCACCCGGTTTGCTCGGGGTACTTGCGGGGGCAGCTTTCGGGTCTGCGGCCGGCATGCTGCTTGGCAAAACCCTATTGGCAGCACAAATCGGGGCTTTCATTTTCGGCGTTGCTGCAGTAGCTTTTGCCCTTTTTCTTGCCGGAATATTTCGAGGCAATCGTCTGATAATGCTTCTGATCGGTGGCATTGTCAGTTCATCATTTTTCACCGCTCTTATTTCTGTATTGAAGTATGTTGCCGACAGCAAAAACGAGTTACCGGCAATAGTTTACTGGCTTATGGGAGGCTTTTCTTCTGTTTCCATGCCGGTTATAAAGCTGGTCGCTCCGTTAATGGCCATAGGTCTGCTGATTCTCGTTTATATGGCCAAATACCTTAATCTGCTCAGTATGGGCGACGACGAAGCCATGTCGCTCGGAGTAAGAGTTTCTTTGATTCGTAATGTTCTAATAGTAGTTACCACCCTGATTTGCAGTCTGACTGTCGCTTTGGGCGGCATAATCAGCTGGGTCGGCCTGATGATTCCGCATACCGCCAGAATGCTTATCGGTCCTGACAACCGCAAATTGATTCCAGCTTCTGCTTTGATGGGGGCAATTTATTTGCTGATAATCGACGATCTCTGCCGGGCAGCCTTTGTGAACGAGGTTCCCATCGGCATAATGACATCATTGATTGGGGTGCCCTTCTTTATTCTGGTTTTGTGGAAAACCGACCGGAGATGGAATTGATGAAACCGATTGTATTAGAAAATTTATCGTTTTCTTACGGTAAAGATCTTATTCTCACCGATCTCTCATTTTCGATCGAAGAAGGCACGGTAACCACGATTCTGGGCCCGAACGGTTCAGGCAAAACGACATTGCTTAAATTGCTTCTTGGCATATTGAAACCGGCAAAGGGCAAAATCAGGATTTTTTCCCGCGATGCCGGCGAATATACGAACAAGGAAAAGGCCCGAATTCTTGCCTATGTTCCGCAAAAGCACATACCCGCCTTTTCGTATCAGGTAATAGATGTGGTCGCCATGGGCAGACACCCCTATAACGACCTTTTCAGCCATACTTCGAAACATGATCTCGAGATTTCAGCAGCCAGCCTGGAACGTCTTAAAATTTCTCACCTTGCCGAGCGCCCTTATACTGAATTGAGCGGCGGAGAACAGCAACTCGTGCTTATTGCCCGTGCACTGACCCAGGAAGCAAAAATTCTGGTAATGGATGAGCCCGTCTCTGGGCTTGATTACGGCAACCAGCTGTTGTTGCTCGAACAATTGCGTTCGTTGGCCAGAGACGGTATTACCTGCATCAATACATCACATTACCCCGAACACGCTTTATGGACAGCTGACCAGGTCGTATTTCTCAAAAAAGGCCAACTGATAGCCGAAGGCCCGGCACCCGAAATCGTTAATGCTGAAAACCTGAAAAATCTCTACCAGGCCAACATAAAAGTGATACAAACTGAAAATTCAAGCGGCCCCATCAAAACCTGTATACCTGACTTCAAACTCTGAGCTTGATAAAAAAAACGACCGGGCAAATCGAGTTCGATTGCCCGGTCGTTTCTTATCTAAGAAACTATTCTTGCATCAATGCAAAGTAGCCTGTTCCACAAGTCCTTCTTCGAGTTCATAAAAAATATCTTCGCCGGGTTCGGTTTCGATACCTTTTCCACCAAGAGGATAAAGGCTGCGAATGTTTCCGCCCATGGTGTAAAGCTGCCAGTTGAATTCCTGACCGTTGATGTTGGCTCTGAAAGTCATGGCACCGGGTACCCGACCATATTTTCTTGCGGTCTCGATGGCAATGTGCCCAACGGCGAGAATCGCTTTAACTGAGCTACCTACGAGAAAGCCGCCAATGGGTTTTCGTGCATTCGGAAGAGGACCATTTTTTCCATCGGGATCCCAGTGGAAGGAACCGGTGTAAATATTATCATTGCCCACATCTGAAATCGATGTAAGAACTTCAGCGCGATCATTTCTTTCATCACGATAAAAACGATACCACCAGTGATAACCACTGACTTTCGAGCCTTTGATTTCGCCGGCGATAACATGCTCGAAACCAAGTCCGCTGCCGAACCAGTTTCTTTTCATATCTTCGATTGTGGTATCGGTGGTTCTGAGTGCCTGAACGATAACCGGGTCATCAGCTATATCAGCGAGAAACTGGTCTATTTCTTTATCAAGACGCTTGGCATCGTTGGTTCCGTTTCTGGGGTTGAATTTCAAACAAAGGTCATAAGCATCTTTGTAGCTCTGCGGAATATTGCCGGAAATATCTTTGAACAGCATATTTGCTTTGTAGCCTTCATGTTTTTCTACTTTGACCGCATCGCGATCTAAAGAGGCAATCGGCTTGCAGGCAACGGCGATTTCTCTGCGCACAGTAGAGAGATCAAAACCACGTGCAGAATAATAAACTGCTGACTGGTTGTTGGCGCGGGCTTCAGCTCTTTCGACCACTGCGTCGAATTCCTGCTGGTTCGAAATTAAACCGGCAACAATGCTGTTTTCGAGGGTTTTGCGAAGTTTTGCATCGGTAATACATTCGAGCTGATCAGAAAATTGACCAACATTCGGGGTATAACCGAATACCATTGAAGAAAAAAGAAAAAGGGAAAATACTGACAATACCAGCTTACGCATTCTTTGCTCCTTACTCGATACTTATGTGCGTTGCGGATAAAACTTTAACGAGGCACAGATACTTTAATACTTTAATACTTATAGATACACTTAATACTTACCTATAAGTGAAACATACATTTCGGTACATTACAACCCCTGATAAAAAAAAATTGAACAATCATTCAAGTTCAAGGGGCCAAATCTTTACAAAGCCGGACTCGATTATTTTTTGAAAAGAATCTGAAATACCGTGCCAGTCAACCAGGTCAACCCTCATAGGCAATTCGGAATTCTGAAATGATTCTTTCAGAAGCCGGAAACGATCAAAAGAAATCTTCTTCTCTTCAATGATCGCAAGATCTAAATCTGAATAACTTTTGGCGCATCCCTTAACGCGCGAACCAAAAGCTCTTACCTCGGCATTGGGAACATGAGTCGCAAGAATATCCCTGACAATTTGAAGGTGATTCGGTACAAGATCAAGCATTTTTGCTTTTCAAGGTTTTTAAAAGATTTTTTGCGTCGAAAACGAAAGAAGTGGCGATTTTATACACTTCTTCAGAAATTTCAGGGTCATAAATATGCGAAGTGCGATTACGGGCTTCGTGAAAAATCATCCACTTTTCGACATCTTCAATCAAAATACTCTCGGCAGCTATTCTGAATAGCTCACGTCGAGGTACACCGTCGACGACTGTGCTGCCTACATTGAATTCAAGCCAACGCTTCATAAACTTCCAGCAAAGTTCATATGTAAATTCAAAGTTCTGTATCACGCCGGCTCGAAGCACCTCTTTTTGTGTAGAGTCGTGAGAAACGGCAATTTGTTCAGAAGCATAGTCAACAGCCCTGATAAGAGATCCTACAGCCTTTTCCAGGCTTTCAAGTTCAAGACTCATATCTTTTTTCACCTGTTCTTCATATAATTTTACCTTTAACATTTTTGCAATAAATTAACAATCTTATTAAACTGCCTGTCTTATATCTGTCATTGTCAGTCGTGGTTTGCGACAAGTTATGGTATTATTGCAGGGAAATATTTTTTCGGAGGACAGTTGCAAGATGATCAAAAAAATTGATTTCGGTGTTGCTTCACCCCACAGTGTGTTTGGCAACCCTGCCCCCCTTGGACTTTTCGGCCTGGCAATCGCCTGTGCCGCCCTTACCCCCATTGCCTTCGGTTATGGAATCAGCGAAACCGGCATTAACAGCTCGGCGTTCATCACTGCCGGAATTTTCTGTGTTCTATTTGGCGGGTTTTGCCAGTTAATTACCGGCATAATGGATTTCGCCAACAAAAACACATATGGCGGCACCATTTTCACGGCATTTGCATTCAACTGGATGATCACCGGAATCTCTTTCATCGGCGTTGGCTACGGCTGGATGATCGATCACCACATCATTGTCGCGACCGAAATTCTAATGCTTGTTGTTTTTGCCTTTCTAACCTATGGTTTTGGCTTCTTCAGCAAGCTGCTGTTCTTCTTTCTGCTCGACATCGATCTTCTATACGTCTGTAAGATCATCAGGGGCCTTACCGGAACCGCAGCCCTGAATCTTCCAATCGCCATATTCACGGTTCTACTCGGCCTGATCGGTCTCTGGCTGGCGCTGGCAGGCCTTCTCAATCCTCTTACCGGCAAGAGTATGTTTCCGGTCGGTGGGCCAATGTTTTTTGCTGACCGCCAGAAAGGCTTTGACTGGAGCACTCGCCGCGCTATTTTCAATACTCTTTACACACATTGGAAAGAAAAGGCATTCAGCTACATGACTATTGAAGAATTGGCCCGCCATGTGAAAGAACAAACCGGGGTCGATTCGATTATTCATGAAGTATGTTACTTAACCGAATACGGCGCGCTGAAAACAACCAATAAAGATCAGGATGAAAATCAGCCCCTGGCGGCAAGACTTACTTCGGGTGGCGTTGATCTCTATGAACAGCTGATTTTGCGCAAATACAATTTTTGATACTAAATAAAAAAACTGCTCGCTACGATAAACTGTAGCGAGCAGTTTTTTTTCGCCCGTTATTTTTCTACCGGCAGGCGTTCGTCGGCTGCCCATATTGTCCATGAACCGTCATACAATCTGACGTTTTTATAACCCAGAATACGGTTCATAACATACCAGGCCTGACTCGCCGAATGACCGGTACGACAGTTGGCGACGATTTCATCGTTTCCGTTACTGTCAGTGCCCAAAAGAGCGATGTAATCATTTTTCAGTTCTTCTGCCGGCCTGAATTCAGACTCGTTCACTGCCATCAGATCTTGTGTGACAGGTCGATTTAAAGCCCATGGAATATGGCCGCCGCGAGCCTCGGTGACTTCCTGGCCTGAATACTGCTCAGAAGGTCTGGCGTCAACGATTCTCACTTTTTTTGCCAAAGCTTTCTCGTATAACTCTTCGGTGTCAATTATGAAAGCATCGGCACCCTCGACAGGCTGGTAATCACTTGTCGGCAAAGAGCGAAGACTGCGCGAAACCGGTTTTGCCGCAGCACGCCAGGCATTGAAGCCGCCGTTAAGTATGGTTAATTCGGCATGACCGACTTTGTTCAGCGCAGCTGCAAGCAAAGTCGCATTTCTGATTTTATCATCAACGATTACGATTTTGTCATCAGGGCGAATACCGGCCAAAGAAAGAACTTTGGCAATCATTTCAGGCGGAAGAAGCATCGATGGCATGCCACCGACATTTCCGCGCAGATTTTCGATATTCAGCGATATGGCGCCATCGATATGACCACTGTTATATTCAGGCTGCGGTCTTGTATCTATGATTCTGACTCTGTCAAGGTTCGATTCGAGCCATTCGACATCGACCAATGGCGACAATGACCAGTTTTTAGCTTTGTTCATCACTCCTGAAAAATCAGGCATGGCAGCCGAGCCAACCGTTTGCCCTGAAGAAAGAAAATAAGAACGCCATTGCTCAATTTCGCGCTGCTGCGCCTGGCTTAAAGCTTCTGTGCGCAAAACAGCCGGTTTGAGAACTGTCTCAAATAGCCCCTTCAAGCCGTCAGCAAGAACAAACACATTTCTGAAACCTTTCAATCTTAGAACAACCCACATTTGGGCGGGGTGAACCGTTCCATTCGAATAAAGCACAATTCGATCATAGTTTTTGTATTTGTTCAGGCCCGCAGCAACAGATTCCAGCGGAAAATGCCGTGCACCGGGAATGTGCCATTCATGATATTCTTCGAGGGTTCTGACATCTACGCAGATAATTTTACTTTTTCCGGCAACAAGCTCACGTGCCAGATCGACCGGCTCGATATGATCTTCAGCTCTGGAGATGGCCTCATAAACTTCGGGCAAACCTGAAAGAGCTGTTGTCGCAGTTCCCATGACGCTTCTTGCCGGCAAAACACTGATGCCGCTCGCGACAATAAGAATCGCAAGAGAAAAAACCCACAAGCCTTTGCTTCTTTGGGCAGCAAGCGCAAAATCGAACTTTGTTTCGATCAACTCGCTTATCCAGAAAGCTGCAATGGCAACCAGAGTCAGCAACAAGGCAAACTGCCCTACAGGTAAGCCCAGATCGTCATAAACGAACCTTACCCCGCTTGCACCCATCAGATAGTAAGGCTTGATCATGTCAAAGCTTTCGCTGAAAGCCATACTGCCAAGACCGGCACCAAACAGAAAAATCAGTGCATCGAACTTTCCGCTGACTGCGCCAACCGCAGCTGTGCCAGGGCACCAGCCACCGATAACGAAACCGACTCCGAAAAGCAATCCACCAATGATCTGCGCCCCCCAGAAAGTCTCAGGGAAATAAATTGATTCGGGGCTGATCAGTCCAAGGTTGAAAAGAATCAGTAAACCAAGAGCAGCAGTTATGACTGCGCTGAACATGACCTTAAGCACTGCCATGTCGCGAAAGTAAAAAATACCACTGAGCCTTCTCGAGCTACCGAA
The DNA here is from genome assembly GCA_030446435.1 of Candidatus Ozemibacter sp. GTDB lineage: Bacteria > Muiribacteriota > Ozemobacteria > Ozemobacterales > Ozemobacteraceae > DYKG01. The sequence goes on along the minus strand of JASURT010000002.1, from coordinate 3,959 downwards.
GCCAGCCTGTTCCAGGCACCAGCCGAAAGCAATGCCGATTATCAGGGCACTAATGAAGGCAGGAAACGAGCTTAAAAGATTTGCGCCAAAATATGTTTCAATCATGCCACTGCCTCCTTACGAAATAGGCTGCCAGATAGCCACCGGCAAAAACGCAAAGTAGAAAAACGATGCTTCCGCTAAGCAATAAAGCTGTGCCGGTAAGGGCCTGACCCGAGGTACAACCACGCGCCAATCGACTGGCAAAACCAACTATTACGCCGCCGCTGAGAGCAAGCCATAAGCGTGACCAGGCACCGAAAGAATTTCCCCGCTCTGTTTCAATACTTATACGACTTGAAGAAAGGGCCGACAGAAAACCACCGATCGCAACCCCTATAAGCATGTAGAACAGATAATAACCGGTCGGGTTCTCACCCCAGGCGCCAAAGTATTCAGATTTAAGAAAGTGATCTGGTGAAACACACAAACCACACCAGGCCGAAATTCTTGCCAGACCCGATGAAGCACCAAGCCCAGTGCCAAGTACCACGAATGAAGCAAGTAAAGTCAGCCCAAGAAGAAAACCTGCCAGATACGGATTCATGTAGCTATTAATCTTGTTTTCCTGCATAATTAACAACCTGCACTTTTTCTTTTTCTGGGCCTGCTTTCAGGCGCAGTTTTAGGAGCAGCCGGCTCGGTTTTTGCGTCCGGAACAACTTTTGCCGGTCCAACCGGAATCATGCGATCCTTGATAAAACCCATTTCCTGCTGTTGCCAGAAAGCTTCAATTCCTCCGCGTAAAACCTTGATTTCTCGTTTGGTTTTGCGAGACAGAATTCCCGCAGCCATCATTGCCAAAGTTCCATCACGATCAACGATCAGAAGCGGAACATCGCCGACCAGCCACCGCTGACTTTCGATTAGTTCGCCAATATCAGCATGTTGAGCATTCAGGGGGTTGTAACCCAAAACCTGGTTTTTCGGACGAATGTCGACAATCTCAAGACTGCCCGGAAGGTCTTTAAGACGGCTCATAAGTTCATTGGCAGAAATCCTTTCGGGTAAGCCCAGATTTCGGTATTCGACAGCTTCATCTGCCTGTTTTTCGGCGGTGCTGATCTTGATTACCGGATAACCGGCAGCAACCCAGGCTTCTGCACCACCTTTCATGCTTCGACCATTCTTAAAACCGTTTCTCTCAAGAAGTCCGATAGCAAGGCTTGATCTGAAAGCCGAATTACATACGGTTACGATTTCTTCTCGTTGATCGAGCTTCTTACCAGCCAGTTCTTCAAGTTTGTTCAAAGGAATGTTGATCACTTCGCCGATACGCATACCCATCCATTCATCAGGAAGTCTTACATCAACGATAACCGGAGCCTTACCTTGCTTCATTCTTTGGCGAAGTTCAGAAGGCTCTATCATTGGCGCAGTGGTGTTTGCGAATTGCTTGCCAAAATCAAGATAATCTGCATTGTAACCGACTCTTTTCAGGCGATGAGCAGCTTCCAGAACTTCTTCTTCACTGCCGTGAAGTATAAGTCTGGCATTGAAAGGAACGATAATACCGGTCCAGGTTTCAATTCTTCCACGCAAGGCGATGTTAACTGCTCTCCAGACATGTCCTTTGGCATATTCAGCCGCATTTCTGACATCTACGATATAGATGTCAGGCCTGTTCATGATGCCGTTCAAACTTTCAACTTTATTGCCCAGCGGATTTTTCCAGTCGACCAACTCAGGGCCTTCTTTGTTGATTCTGGCGTTTTCTTTAAAATATGCCGGCGCGTCTTTAAGCCCCTGCAGCACATTGGCGATAAAAGCGCTGCGATTGTCAGCAAATTTAACATACGGATTATTACGCTTTTCCTGGCCGATCGTCGACGAAGGTTCATCACTCAGATTGGCACCGCATAAAGAGCCCGCGCCATGAGCCGGCAGCACTACGACACTGTCGGCAAGCTTTGAAAGCTTGTTGTTCCAGGAATCGAACATCATACCGGCAAGCTGGGCAGCTGAATAATTCGCCCCCATAAGGTCGGGGCGACCCACGCTGCCGACAAAAAGAGTATCGCCTGAAAGCAGGAACTGACCCTTCTGGCCGCTTTCTTCACCAGCAACAAGTCCGCACAAGCCGTCAGGAGTGTGACCCGGAGTTTCAAGAACCTTCAAGGTCGCCTTACCGACCGCAATGCTGTCATTTTCTTTAACTGCAATATGCGGAAATAAATCGCCGCTTTTGTGCCCGGCATAAATCGGAGCACCGGTAGCATGAGCCATTTCCCGATGGCCCGCCACAAAGTCAGCATGCGAATGGGTCAAAAAAGTTCCTACCCATTCAAGGTTCTCTTTTCGGGCATATTCAAGATAGGTTTCAATGTCCCGGCCCGGGTCTATTACCAGAACCTTACCATCACTGATCAACAGATAAGAAAAATGTGAAAGAACAGCCAGATTGTATTGAACAATCTTGAAGCCATTGCCTTCATAAACCGCCTCGACCTGGTATTTGGCCGCATAGACATCATGACTTGCCGATTCAGAATCCTGAATCTGGGCCGCCATAATCTGGCCTGATAGCAACAGAGCCAGAACCAGAAGAATAGTTTTGCAGAGTTTCATTTTGCCTCCCTTATCGTTTTTATCTCAATTTTTTTATCTGAATTTTTGTATCTACAAAACAGAATAACAGGAATCCGGACAAAAAAAAACTCCCCGGCAAACCGGGGAGTTCTCTTCGTTTCTTAGTCCCAACGATGATTCAAACCGAATACCACACCGAAGTCATGGGCATAACCCCAATCTTTTTCAAGTGCCATCGGGAATCCGATTGAACCCTGCCATTGGTCGTTGAAAATGATGAACCCAAGCAACAGGTCTACGTTGGTGTCATCCGGACCATTGTCCATTTCATATGAAGTGCTGTTAATTTCGCCGACTATCGAGAAATTCTGATTTACGCGATAGTCCATACCGGCACGCATAATGAACTTGGAAATACTATCTTCTGAATCATTTGCCAGAGCCAGATTCAGATGACTTGTCCATTTTTCGTTCATCACACCCGAATAAGCGCCGCCAACTTCTACCCAAGCGCCACGGGTCGCTTCAGCCGGGCCGACTCTTACGCCCACGTTACTTTTTCCTGACATATCGACCAGAGGCTGATGATAGTTGTCGCCGGGGAACTTGCCTTCGGCATGAAGGGTTACGGCATGAGTGCCTTCGAGATTTTTCCAGACCTGATAACCGACTTTCAAAGACGGATCATGCATTCCTGAAAGGCTTACGGTATTGCTGTTGCCGCCGGAACGCTTCACTTCCCAACTCTGGAAAGGAATGTTGAGTGCTGCGAAAAGCTTTTTGCCCGCATACGAAAGGTGCAGAGGAATGTATGACTCATTACCTTCGATCAGGTTTTTCTGGCCATTGAGATACTGATATTTTTCGTAGCGGTAATGCAGACCGAAGTGCCAGGTTGGAATGTATGGCAGCAAGGCGCTTTCTGTTTCGAACAAGCCATGATAGCCATTCAGGTTCGCAAAATACGGACTGAAATTGGTTGGCTTGAGTTCATCGGGAATGCGATATCGGTCTTCTCGATAAAGTTCGCGGGTGCCAATTGCAACCGGATCAGATGGTGCCGGAGCCGGGCCGGGAACGGGCGCGCCCATGTAAGGTGCCGGAGGCGGCGTCATCATATCGGGCACACCAACCGGGGGTGGTGGCGGAGCGCTTATCGAAGGCGCTGCGGCGTAATCGTTCTGCACCGGAGGCGGAGGCGGAGTCATGCTGCCACCTGTATAAACCGGAGGCGCTGCTGGGGGCGCGTAGCTATCGACGCCCTGTGGCGCAGGCACACCATAAGTCTGTTCATTCACAGGAGGTGGCGGAGGCGGCATCAGTGGCGGCGGGTCAAATGACGGGGCACTTACGTTACCGCCTGACATTACCTGAGGCTCGGTCATCTGATA
>JASURT010000059.1 GCA_030446435.1 Candidatus Ozemibacter sp. | reverse complement strand
CTTGCAACCCACTGATAACCTGAGCTTTCAAAAGGCCCACCCTTATCCTGCCCGGAAACCGAAATTTCCGAATCAGCAGAAATATCTTCAAGATCACCATGACTGATTTTTTCGGGGAATAGCTCGAGTAGCTTATTCTGTATAATGTTCAGATCGTATTTTGCGCCTTTGATTGAAGGGTGCCCTCCATAAAGCTCATAGGTTCCGCTTGTGTTGGCGATGAAATATAGATCCTGAGCCTGATACAAAGCCGAAATAGCTTCAATTTTCAAAGATTGATTGCTGCCGTTTTCGATAATCACGCGAAGATCTTTTTGATCAGCAGGAAAACCGGCCAGAGAAAGTTGCAGATCTATCGGAGAATTATCATCGTTACGACAGGTGGTGGTTTTCCAGTTTTGCCAACCAACCATTCCAGCCTGATGTTTCTGCAAAATCACCTTGCGTTCAAAAATTCCCGAAGTTTTGATTCTCAGCTCGCGAGGCACTACTTTCCCGTCGGGTAGTCGAACGGTGAAAATCGATTGATTTTTCGCCGCATCGTATTCGGGGGTATAGTTCAAAGGCTCTTCTCTTTGCTCGGTTCTGCCATGAAAAAATGGCACCTGCATACCATCTCGGACAATTCGCAGACTTTCGGCATGATTTTCAAGTGCTACTTTAGCCGCAACCTGAAGCTGGTAAAAACCCGGATTTTCGACCTGAATCGGAGATTTCCAGGTAAATCCTTCAGCGTTGAAAGGCCCGCCCTGAATCGCAAAATCTTTTACCAGAGTTTCAGATTGCCCTTTAGGGTTAACTTCAATTAAACCGACTTCTAAAATGAAATCAGGTCTGCGGTCAAGATTTCCGGCATATTCCAGAATTTTTTGTCTTTGGTTATACCCGGTTTGAAGCTGGTAATTACCGATAATGTCTGCGACAAAAACCAGATTGGGTACCCTCATGTTGCCTTTTATCGAGGTGATTTTTCCGAAATAATCAGAGGACTCGAGCTGAATTATAAGCATGCGATCACGCCAGATCATGCCCGGCTTAATTACTATCTTGTTCGGGTCTGTATCGACTGCTTCTATTTTTCCTGAGGTTAACTCAACAAAATCAGCTTTGCCCAGAACGATTCTTTCGCGCCCCAGACGCCATTTACCTTTAAAGAAAGCTTCGGTGCTGACTTCAATTTCATCGATCAGAATACCTGAACCAGGCATTCTGGCTCTTAATTCAAGAATGTCATCGCGCCAGATTTCTTCAAAATCCAGTTCCTTAGTAACATTCTGATATTCCATTCCGCCGCGGCGGCCTTCAATCATAACAGCGACCGATTTAATCGGAGCATCCTTGAAATTTTTGTCGAATCCAGAGAATACTATGCGAACCTTTTCAAAGCTTCTTTCTTTGAACTTTACGTTTGCCAGACCATGCGGAGACTGAGCCGAAGGGCGCATCACCGCGACGTTTTTGTCAATTTCTTCCCATTCATTGTCTTCTGAGCCATAAAAGTTCAAACGCGCTGCATCAGGTGCATAAGGAAGACTTACTTTCACCGAATTAAAAAGATAGTTTTCAGGCACTTCTGCTTCCCAGACAAGGCTATGATCATCTTTCAACTCAACCCGGTCAGGCTTGAGCATCATGGCGCCCATATCACCAGATTCACGCCAGAAAAGCTCGAACGAACGCTTGTTGTTGTCAGGACCAACCAGGCTTAAATCAAGGTCATTACTTGACTCTCGGTTCTCATCGACATAAAGACGATGCAGCTTTGGGGGTAAAGTGATTTGAATAGTACCGGTGGCTGAAATTTCGATATTGCCGCGGCTGACCCAGCCGGTTTCGGCGCAAATCAAGGCGGGCAGAAGAAGAACAGCAGCGATAACAATTATAACCTTTTTCACTAAACTCATGTCATTTATCCCCCATTTTGGTCAAAAAACGCTGATACAGATAAGAAACCAGCATCATTATAAAAGCAAGCCCGATAAAAGAAGCGACCCGGTATAACTGGCCAAGCGACCAGAGGTCTTTAAGGAAAATCTTGAACGAAGTTATTATAATCAGCAGCAAAGCAGCTTGTCGAGCTCTGACAACCTGCAATCTAATGCCAATTATCAGCAGGCTGATTGCGTAAACAAGCCAGCCAAGGCTGTAACCAAGCTGATGCGAGAGACTTCCTCTCGTCAGAAGACTGAAATCCCGGCCTTTCTCACCAAAGAAACTTGCGATTTCAATATTCATGATGAAAAAGCTCATCAAGGCCAGAGCTATGCCCCAGAAATGTCTTGGCATTACAAAAGGCACCGGCCAGGTATCGTCTTGGCGCCGTGCAATCAGCCATATCAGCAACGCGACGATAAACAGGTAAAGGGCGGTCGGTCGATTGAACAAAGGCGTCATGGCACCGAATTCAACTGCGTATTTGAACGGAAAAATCAAAGAACGCAAAAGAGCCAGAACGGTCAATACCAGCCCGGCAATTCTAAAGGGCTTATCGAGACGTTTTGGCCATAAAAGCATAGCAAGACCATAGATCAGCCAGCCTGCAATCGAAGCAACCGCCATTTCGGCTGTGCGCTCGCGAAACAGATCGAGCGGCAGACCAGCCTGAAAAATCGTCGCCTTGACCAGTTTTATACAAAGAAAGCCCACCACCAGAAGCATGGCCAGAAAGAGATTTTTAACCGAGATATACCTGTCGCCCCAGGGTTCTTTTAGAAAAAGAAAGATCAAAATGGCCATTATCGGCAGATATGCCAGCAAACCAAGATTGAATACCGGTGCCATGGCTGCGACTGCGGCTCCATGCATAACCGGAAACATTATCAGCCAGAAAGTCGAAACACAAAGCAGAAACATTCCGATATAGCGCAGCAATCTCGGCAAAGTTTTCCAGGTCCAGAGAATAGCGCCAAACAAAGCCCACAGAGTCGTATAAGCAATTTCCTGCAGAAGGTTATTGCGGGGTATGAATTGCAGGGTTCTGCCCTGGGCAACCTGTGAACCGGCAAAAACATCTGCGACGACAAGATTGACCCAATAAAATCCAGTTGCAAAAGCGAGCCATTGAAAATACCTGACCAGATTCATTCGCCCCAGATGTTCCTGGGGGAAATCGGCAAACTTAACCGCAAAACCAAGGGCAATGACGGCAGAAAGCGTTGCCAGAACAGCGGGGTTCAGGATTATTATGCTTTGAGGGCCTTTTAGCTGCGGCATATAAGATAAAAGCAGATAAAGCCCTATCGGAGCTAAAGCCGTCGATACCCAGCGCAATCCCGGATGCTCGACACGACGGTTAAGCCAGAGCAATGCCGTGGCTTCGAGCACCAGAACCAGGCCAAGCCAGCCCTTTTCAAGCAGAAGAATCGGCACAGCCGAAACATAAAAAAGCAAAACCCCACCATGGCAGGCCACAATACTGTTGCGCTCTTCTTTTCCGGTTAATTGGCGCAAGATTAAAACCACGATGGGAATTTTAATCAGAGCCATCAACAGAGGTATCCAGCCGGAATAATCCCGGGCCCAGATGTGATCAGCCGCATAAATCAGAAAAATCGCCTGGGCCACTTCAAAGATCGGCCAGCTCATCCATAGCTTTTTCCATTGTTGATACGATTTAAAGAAGACGAACGGCAAGATCAATGCAGCCACAAAGAAGGCTGCTGACCAGAGAAGCGAAGCAAATTGCAGCTCGGTTGTCAGATCGGGTCTGAATACCCAGAAGGCCTGAGAAAAAGCAGCAGAGAACAGTGATAAAACCCCTAGATATTCGAACTTCATCCGGCGCGAGAGTGTCAAAGCCACACCAAGAAAACAAAGCATGGTAACCATGCCCGGATGGGGATTAAGCGGCGCACTTCGAATAAAAGCCGCAGCAAGTATGAAAAAGATGCCCATAACCGGTGAAGCCGACATCCATTCGGTTAAAGCCGGTTTAGTTCTGAGATTGCTTGTGGTTTCTGCGTCCAGATTCAGATTTTCAGCGAATTCAAGGGCTCGTCGAAGCACGAAGAAAGTGACAAGACATATCGCCGCGCCGGCAAGCAGAATGAAACCATAAAAAGTCAGATTGAAAGTAAGCACAGTCGAGTTGGTAATGAACAAAAGTGCAGATATCAACAGAATAAGCGAAAGCATACCAACCTGAAAAATAGCCCCAAAAACAAGGCTGATAGCTATACCGATCAGCTGCAAACCAATGGTCATAGGCCAGAAAAGAAAAGAAACTTCAGGGTTGATAATCAAAGCGATCAAACCCAGAAAAGCCAGGCCAACCGGAAAAACTCTTAACCACTTAAGATATTCAGGGTCGATACCGTTTTTGTGAATCAAAAGTACCGGCCCTGCCCCACCCGCAAGACCATAAATGAAGAACAATAAAAATGCCCAGTTATCGATTTCGGGTGTAAAGCGAAAAAAGGCCCAGGCTGCGACAACAAGATAAGTTAACGCAGACAATGAAATCACTTTTGCATGAAGCAGGGGGTTACGCCAGGCAAGAATTACCGCCAAAGTTACTGTACCGGCCATCATCAGCATCGGTGCGATTCCGGCCTTGAAAACGACTATAAGAAATGCAACCAGCGGCATGGCCAGATAAGTCAGACTAACCGCCCATGAAGCCGATCTGCTTCGTAGAAGATCAAGCTTTAAACGATCGAAAAACAGGGTATAAAGTGCCAGGTGAGCGACCCATGCCCAACCCATATGAAATACATCAGGTTCAGGTTTTGAAAAAACACAGGCAAGAGCAAGCGAAGTCATGGTGCCGAGGGTTGAAAACAGTAACAAAGCATTCGACTCAAGCCTTCTGATAACCTGATATACCCCGGCATTTACCACGGCAAGATATAGATATAAAGTAATTATATTTCCCTGGCCTGTATTGACCAGAAGCGGGGTAAGATAAGCACCGACGGCGCCAAGCACTGAAATGGAAACACCCCGATGAAAAATCGCCAGTACAAAGGCTGTAGCTGAAACTACGACCAAAGAGGCGAATCCTGCGGTTTTCGGTAAATACTCATAGTAAAGAGTCGCGGCAAAAAAGACAGAATACAGAACGCCGATACCACCAGCTGAAAAAGTCTGGCGCATTACATCATATCGCCCTCTTTCGAACCAGAAAGAACCGCCAATCATGAATAAACCCAGAATGGCACCGATTACCAGTCGCACCATCGGTGAAACCAGATTTTTATCGATCGAATACTTTACGAAGAAACCTGCACCAATGAAAAGGGCAATGCCGCCAAGCCAGGCAAAGAGTTTGGTACCGGTGAATTGTTCCCAGTCAACATTGGCGATAAAATTCTGCCAGCTCTCATTCCAGCCCGGTTCACGGGGTGGCACCGGCGGAGGAGTTCTGCCACCGCCAGAAGCAACTGGCTCTTCATCGAGACTTTTGCTGGCAACGACTTTGGCCGCAACAACCCGCTGATCGTCTTTGTCACTAACGCCTTCTTCGCCTGGTTTATCAAGGGAAGCGGTCGATTTAAGCCATGAATAGCCCTCTGCAGGCTGCTCATCAGGCTTTTTATCAGGTTTTTCTTCAGTCTTTTCAGCAGGCGTTTCAGGGGTTTTTTCTTCAGTTTTTTGCGCAGATACAACTTCGGGTTTCGTTTCGAAAGAGGTTTCAGATTCAGATTGGCTTTTGGCGGAAGATAAAGATTCAGAGCCGGCTTCAGGCCTTGCTTTCGGCTTTTCTTCAGCCGAAGACGGATGACCCTTTTGCGATTCATCAGCAAATGAAAGTGAAGAAAAGTCTTCTCCCGTCTCCTTTTCAGTTGAAACAGTTCGGGCCGGGCTTGCTTTTTCGACTTTTTTCTTTAAAAGAACAATACTATCTTTTAAAAGCTGATTACTGAATTCGAGATTCTCGATTCTCTCTTCATAATCCTTTTTCATGTCGCCAACACGGCCCCAAAGCGACCAGAGAAAAATTATCAACAATAATATGATCAGTTCCATTTGCTACCTCTTCTGCTTCCTCTTCTAACTAAGCCTGAATCATTTTATCGTTTTTATCTGCCGTACACCAGTAGTTTAGCATCTACCTTCAATGAACCAACCAATCTGCGAAGACCGGATGGTTGTGATCAGCAGTTGATAACGATATTGAAAGGGGTGTTATCTGAAAACATGAAAACTTCGCGAAACATGGATGAACCAATCTGAGCAGCCTTTTCAATGTCCATACCGATGTCGGCATTGAATGAAGCGAACTCGTCATCACTCAGGTTTTCGAGCTCAATGCCAAACCTTTGCATAACTCTGGTTGCGCGAGCCATTTCTTCTTCAGAAAACGACATGGTCGGACAATCGAATACCAGGCCAGAACCTTCATCAAAAGCGAACTGCACAAAAAACTCACTTTCGGGTTCTTCCATTATGATGAACCATCCTTCGCCGACATTAGCGGTTAAAACCTTAAGAGCCGTGAGCATTCTTTCGTAAATCTGATTCATAAGCGTTCTCCTGTCTATTTTTTTTCAATTCAATATCCCAAAGTTCGGGCAACTCAACGGATAGGCATGATAGACTCTGAAAAGCTCAGGGCTGTATGCACCGGCCGCAAAACTTTACCCGCGACAACCTTGCCAGTCGGAGCATCGGTCAGCAAATGCCGCAGCTTGTCGGAAAACCAGCTTTTACCCCATTCGGTTACAGGCTTGTTGCTGAGAGCTTTGAAAGCATATTTTGAACCATCGAGAGCCAAAATGTTCTTTAAATCAGGGTTCTTTTCATTGTTGGAAAAGGCGAAGAAGGCAATTGCCTCAATTTTGTCGATCAGCCCAAGTTTTTCTGCGTTGGCGAAATCAAGCAGTTCTGTCTTGTTCGGCGCAACCCTGACCCTGTAAATGGGTATGGGCATGATCAATTCAGGCAAATCAAGATTCAGCTTGAACATAACCTGGTTGTAATCTGCTTCAGGGGTGCGACAGGCAGAAGCAGAAAAATAATTGGTATAGGTTCCTTCAAAAAAGACGGTTTTATCGTTATTTTTGCTGAACCACGGGTGCCAAAGAGGATTGTAAAGATTGTAATCTTCAAATTTTGTTATTTGCCGCGCAAATGCCCAGGGACCTGTGGGCGTGTCTGCTTCTGCGTAAACAAGCTGACCCGGGTGATTGCCCTGATTGATCGCGATCCACCGTTTCTTATAACGATTGAAAGTGATTGCGCCGTTGAAATTCGTCACCCGCTTACCCGAATCAAGGTCAACAGGTGCAAAAAGGGCCTGTTCGGGCAACAATACATTTTGCTTCAACAACCCGGCCTGAATTTTGGCATCGATGCCTATTCCACCGCGACGCCATGAATAGCGAACTTTACCATGTGCATTGCGGTCGAGCCTGAACGCCCTGCCCTCGAGCATGAATTCGCCGTCTGAATCTGCGGTAGCAACCAAAGGCGAGAAGTAAAAATGTTTCGCTTCGTCGATTAAAGAATGGAAAGACGCTTCAGCCATTTCCCAGGGAAAAAGCAGCCATCTTTCATGCTGCGCAAATTTCACCTTTACCGGATGTGTACAGCGATGCGGTTTAGAGTTTTTGATTCTTCTGACAATCGCAAATTGTTTTCTGGCAGGAAGAAAAATCGCAAAACCAGCCTCTTCGACCTTATCGAGAGTTGCGTGCTGAACATATTTTGCCATAAGTGTTTCTTGCATCGAAAAGCCGTCGAACTCAACCGGCACAACGTATTCTATCCAGGTAAAGCCTTTTTTGCCGGTTTCTATCATGGCCTTGGCGAAACCATTTTTGTCAACGATGTAAGAAAGCGGAATCCCGGTTTCGGGATCGTATTCACCCTGCTCAGGCATTGGCGCAGTGGCGCAGCTGGCCGAAAAATTGAAACCGTTAAGGCCAAGAGTATCACCGTAAAAGTGCCAGAGTCGGTTTTGCCAGGGCAGACAAATCAAAGAGTCCTGGCCGATAACATTACCGGGAATCTTGTCATAATGTTTAAAAGACGGCTTTTTGCCGGCAATCAGGCTGTGATTGTAGCGACCGGCACCGGTTACACGATAAAGGCGGTGAGCTAGCTGATTTCGTTTCAAAGCTACTGTTCTGGTTTGACCGTGTATGATCGGGCAAATTACTGATTCTGCGCCCCAGAAATCTTTTTGTCCCGTAGTATAGCCGTGCCCGGTCAGCTTAAACCTTGCGTCATTGCCTTCAAGGTCGGGCGCAATGATTGCTATGTAGCCTTCATTGTCCGAAACAAGCTTCAGACCATTTTCAAGTTCGAGGTTCACCAGAGGAATGCCGCGATCGGTTTCTGCATCGACAATGTGCATGACAAAGGGTTCCCAGGTTGCCGCAACCGAACGCACAGCCATCGCAAGAAAGACAATGACCACAAATGAAATGAATAATTTTATGAAGCTTTTCATTTATCTATTTTACAACAAAAAAGCGAAAAAAAAAGGCTGTCCCGAATGGGACAGCCTTTTTACAGACTCAATTACTATTAATAGCGTGGTCTTCTTGGGCGATCTTCACGTGGTTTAGCTTCGTTAACCTTGAGGCCGCGACCATTGTATTCTTTGCCGTTAAGCTGGCTGATAGCTTCCTGTGCATCGTCTGAAGAAGCCATTTCAACAAAGCCAAAGCCTTTTGAACGGTTAGTTTCGCGTTCAATGATGACGTTTGCACTGATTACTTCGCCATAAGGGCTGAACATTTCTTCAAGTTCTGCATCACGAACACTGTAAGGAAGGTTACCAACGTAAATTTTCATACCAATTCTCCTGGAATATAATCGCACACTTACTCACTATATTCCGGGGGAATATCGTTCATAAAATGCGTTGTATCTACTTATACCATAATTTCAAAAAACAAACAACTTATTTAAAAAAAAATGTGGGCCGTAACTTACCATCAGCAAGGCCCCCTTTAAAATACCGGGCCCAGAAATTTGCCATGAAATAAGATCTGGCGGAGAGATGAAATTATCAATACAATTAACCTATGATCAAAATCAAATCGCTTAAAAAATTACCGTTTTTTGCTTTAATTCTGTTGCTTTCAGCATCTTCACTCTATGCAGCAAAAATATCTAAAGATGAATTCAACCGGCTGAGAGTAACAGAAAAGCTTTTGAGAGCACAGATTTCAGAGATGGAAAGCGAATTTGAATCATCTTCTTCACTTGATAAATACAGGGTTGAATACCTGGCCTCGGTTGCCGGAAAAAAGCCCATACCGGTTAGCGAAAATGCGATGGCGAAACACCTTGAGAAAGCACAGTATGTTTTTCTTGGTGATGAACACACTACCGATGAATCCCAGCGCAACACCATTGCCGTTCTTGCAATGATGCTTAAAAGCAAAAAGCCGGTAACCCTGGTTATCGAATGGATAGACGACAGTTACCAGAATGATGTAAATCTCTATCTGGCAGGCAAAACTACCCTGAAAAGTATGAGATCGAAAGTCGAATTCGACAAACACTGGGGATTTTCCTGGGCCAGTTATTCAAAAATTTTATCGGCGGCCAAAAAGATGAAAGTGCCGGTTTTGTTGGTAGAAAGACTGAAAAACCGCCACAGCCTCGCTGACAGAGACAACTACATTGCCAAGGCCATAGCCCGTGACGCGGCGTCAAACAAGAATATGCGATATTTGACCGTCTATGGAGAATACCATCTTCTCGGCCCCGACCATTTAACCGACAAATGTGCCAAGCTTGGCCTTAAACCCCAGACAATTCTTGTTGGAGACGCTCCCGAAGTTTACTGGAAGCTGCTGGGCACGATTAAAGACCCTGAAAAGGTAGTTTTTGCCCAGTTAAGATCGAACGTTTTTTATATTCGCAACGGAACCCCGCTTGAACGAAGTTTTTCTTACCGATCATACCTGATGAAAATTCTCGGCTGGGATCAATCTGATTTCAGCGATGAAATTTCTGCATCGGACATTGTTCCAGAGGCGGCTGCGTCTGTTTCGAACCGTTTTGATCAGCTTCATTCGCCCACAGCCAGATAAGATCTGAACTTATTTTTTTTCTGACTCATCACCGTCGGGTAACTCTTCTTCGCATAGATCCGGAAAATGTTCCTTGCAGCAATTCGGACAGATACCATGACTGAAAACCGCTTCACTGTTCTGGGTTATGTATGATTCGAGCTGATTCCAGAATCCTGCATCGTCACGAATTTTCTTGCAATACGAACATATTGGAATAAGGCCACTGAGCATCTTGATTTTTTTCTGCGCTTCTTCAAGTTGACGGTTTTTCTTGACCAGTTGCCGATTGATGTTTGCCAGCTCGTTATTCAAAATGGTTATCTGGTTTAGAACCTCTGAAGAAGTGAAGGTCGAAATTTCTGCAATTAAAAACCAGCCGTCATCGAGCTTATAAACTGCTGTCATGAATATTTCGGGCAATAAAGTGTCAAAAACGAATTCAAGCCGAATTTTGAACATTTCCTGATCTTTGGCTTCTTCGAAACGTTCCAGGCTGTCCGGGGTAACTATGGCTGAAAAGTGCTTCAGTTTGTCTTTCTGAGCAGGCGAAACCTTTTCGATTACAGAGCCATTGTAAGAAATGATATTTAACTGATTATCAAGCCTTAAGCAAACAAGATTCCGTGACGATTCTGCAAAGTCCAGAAAGATTTCAATTGCCTTTTCCTGGGGCAAATTACGCAAGGCTGCACTCCTTCCACCAGTTTCGGGCAAGATTTCTACCGCTTACGGCATCATTGGCACAACCATCCGCGCCAATCTCCTTCCAGAGATCTGGAAATTCCTGAAAAACCTTACCGTCAACCATCAACTTCAGGTTACAAAGTTCGGCATCACTTCTTAATAACTTGATAAAGTTTTTGAGAAAAAACAGATTGAAAGGCATAGTCACCGAAATAGCAACGAAAACAGGCTTTATTTTTTTTGCCAGACTTATAACCGGATCTGCCGGGGTATTGGCACCTAGATAATCGACGTCCCAACCATCCTGGTCAAGAAGATCAGCGAAAATCCAGCTGCCGATCTCGTGATATTCGTTTGTTGAAGCAGTTACAATGGCCTTGCCTTTCTTACTATTTCTTGGAATATCGAGCAGGTTAATCGAGGTCATTACCCGGGTAACAATGGCTGAAGCCAGGTGTTCCTGGGCCGTGGTGATTTTGGCTTGTTGCCAGAAGTAGCCGATTTCATACATGGCCTCTTTGATAACCTGAAGATAGAATTTTTCCATATCGTCAGAATTGCTTATCGAAGCACTGGCAAGCTTTACGCAGGTCCGGTGATCACCAGCAAGAAGAGCACCTAAAAATTCCTGTTTGATAACGAACCATTCATCAGTTTTCGGCTTATTGGTTGAGTTTTCTTCACGAGAAATCTGACAAAAATCTTCATGATGCTCAAGCAGCCAGCGATAAACATCTGTAACCGGCTTGACAAACTCTGGTTCGAATTCATTTTCGTAGACTTCGATCCAGGTTTTCAGTTCATAAATAAAGTAATCAAAATTAAAACCATGCGAACTATAAGAAGAATATACCCAGGCAACAGTTCTTACCATCATTTCGAAAAAGTTCAAATTGAAAACATTTACCATGAAAAGAAGGTGATGCCGGTGATTGTCGTTCATCATGTATTCGGGGTTCCCCCCAATTAGAGCATCAATGTTTTCAAGACTTGCCATCTTATGGTTAACCTGGTCTATAAGATCATTCTGCTTGTGGTAAATTGCAGTTGCAAGCTCGTAAGAAATGGGGTCGAGCTTTTTACAGTCAACAAGAAGCTCATTCAAATTCATATTTAACCTCCGGCAAAAAATCATTATACAAGAAAATGGGGCTGGCCTGAAGAGATATTAATTGTCAATTCTAATAATCCGATATTTTTTAATAATGTTCTCGAACTAGAAAAAACCGGCACTTCGACCTCTTGAAAGAGGCGCAGTGACCGGTTTTTCAGATTTTCTTAGCCTACGGGACAGCTTTTTTTCTTTGCTTGCTCAAGACAAGGTTTCAATCTGCCTTTCGAGCCATTGCAGGTCTTTTTTCACATCGGCGGCGATAAAATGCCGGTCGGTGTCTGACCAGCGTTCCGGAGGACAGTGCTTGGCAGCATTGCGAAGATAAGATTGTCTGAGCTTTTCCATATTCTGTTGCATGCCTTTAACCTGCGACAGGTTTTCGGGTATTACGATACTTTTACCGTTCACACCCTCTTCAGGGTTTCCTCGACGAACCTCGATGCCCATATTTCTCGCAAAGGCCAGCTGGGAATTGTGGTGTTTGCCGGCTCCGGTATATTCGGTTTCCTGAACGACGATTATCTGATCCTGATCCATTTCGCGGGCCAGAGCGACAGCCCCGGTAACGCTGGTGTTTCCGGCAGGGCCGCGCTCGATGCCTTCCATTTTGGCAAGCAGCTCGGTAATATAGAATACCTCGCCCTGCTTCACCAGAACGTAATCATCCATGTAACGCAGACTTCGGGCTGCATTTCTCGGAACATCGACCCGATCGGGCCAGGTAGCAAACGGAACCCCAAAACCGGTATGACCGGTGGTGAATGATTTTCGGTTAAAATCATTGTCAGAGGCCATGTGCAGCCCGGAAAGATCAACCGAACAAGCCACAATTTTAGCGTTGCAGCCAGCGCCAATCAAGCCGCGAGCAGTTCCGGTCAGATTTCCTCCACCAGCATGGGTTACCACGACAGCATCAGGGTCTTTACCGGTCATGGCTCTTACCTGCAGAGCTATTTCGTTACCCAGACTCTCTACACCTTTTATTCCGAATGGCGTATAAAGAGAGGCATTAAAGAACCCGGTTTCTTCGAGAGTCAGCAACAGATAATAAAAAAGCTCGGGGCCGACTGAAAGTTTTATGACCTCGGCGCCGAAAGCTTCACATTTTCTGCCTTTTTCAACGATCTCGGGCTGTCCTATGCCTTTTGAGTCGAAAACCTCCTGAACGATTATGCACTTCAGATTTCTTTGTGCGGCCTGCGAAGCTACCGCAGCGCCATAATTGCCCGAGGTGGCGGCAATTACACCCTTATAGCCCTTCTGTGCAGCTACATATGCAGAAATCGAAGCTCGACGAGCCTTGAAGCTGCCTGAAGCGTTAGCGGCTTCATCTTTAAGAAAAATTCTGGCACCCTTACCGGGAGCACTGATTTTTCGTACGGCTTCGGTCAGGTTTCGCAGCTCAAACAGCGGCGTATTGCCAACTTTGGTTTCAGCCTGAATGCGAATGATATCTTCAAGCGAAAAGCCGCAATCATTCATCATGCGCTCGTAGTCGAAAGCTATTTCGCCTTGTCGATAGATATCGTAGTCGATCCCCATCGAAGATTTCATTATTTCATTTTTCCGCGCCATTACTGCCTGGTAAGATGTATCCATGTTCATGCTTTTCCTCCCAGGCCAATATTCAGCAGCTCTTCGACGGTTTCACCAAAGCTGTGTTCGTAATGAGGTCTGACGACTTTAAGAGTTCCGTTCAGTTCTCTTCCGATTAGTGTTTTGATCTTAACTTCATCGCCAATCTTCGCGTCAGAAGTAAGAAAGCCGGCAACCCTCATTATGTAAGGAGTTTTTCTTGTATCTTCTGGGACCTGAGGAGCACGTTGATCAGAAGACAGAATCATCTTCTCGATTTCAACCCAGGTTCCGGCTTTTACTTCAGCGTTCATTTAGAAGCCTCTTTCGTAAGCGGTTTTTCCCATCAGACAGGCGGGTATCGGCAGATCTGACATACGCTTAAGACCGGGCGCTGCCTTGAGAACTATTGGAATCATGTTAACGGCGGCGGCCATTGTGCCCTTGCCCCCCGGAATCTCGGGTTTTATGCTCATGTGAATGTCCGGGTCACCTTCGATGTTGATATAATCGCCGGTGTCGACATTTTCGACTTCAGGGTGAATCTGCTGCGGGTGAATCAGTTTTATAACTTCGACGCCATTTGCATAGCCGATACCAATATGACGGCATCCGGCTACCATACCAGGTTTCACTTTTACAACAGGAGTTTCGCGTTCGGTGTTGGAAATGATCGGTTCGCGGGTTTCTTCAATTTTATCAACCCCAAGTCCAATGGCGTCAGAAATCATTCTGATAGACTCAGGAAAGCCAATGTGACCAACGATAGAGCCATCTTTAAGGCCGGCGGCAAACTGTTCGGGCGTGGTGCCAACGCCCTGGGTTTCCATTACGGTTTTACCGAACGGAGAAAGGTCATTGATTCGACTTGCTTCAATGCGTTTAACGTTTAGACATGCGCCTGAAAGATTTATTACCAGTTGATCGAGAACAAAGCCCGGGTTAACGCCGGTACCGAGAATGGTAACGCCGTTGGCTTTGGCTATTTCATCGAGTTTTGCTGCCAGTTCGGGTTCCTGAGCCTGTGGGCAGGCCATTTCTTCAGCAATTGTAACAACGTTGATACCGCGTTCAAGAATCAGCTTGAGGCTGTCAAAAACGTGCTTGGTAAAAGAATGAATCGCGTGCAGACAAACATCTACCTTATCTTTTTGCAGAATTTCTTCAGGATTCGAATAAACCTGAATGCCCAGCTTTTTGCCGAGGTTCAGAGCTTCACCAACGTCTTTGCCTACTACCTCAGGGCGTTTTTCGATAACGCCAACAACTTCGATTCCTTCTTTTTCAAGCATGAGTTTTACCATGCCGCTTCCCATTGCGCCAAAGCCCCATTGAACTACACGGATAGGTTTCATCGTCAATTCATTTCCTTCCTGAATTTCTATAATTTACGGTAACTAACCGTTTTAGCCGGTCGTTTCGACAGGCTCAACGACCTGAATACGGCTGTTTGCGGTATTATATCACTTAGGATTCAAAGGGCAAGTTTTATTTGGCTGAAGTTTTTCAGTATCGAGAATTTCGATTTTCTCGTGTCTGGTCCAGACTCCTCCTTCATCGCCAAACTCGTTATACTTAACGACCCGAATTCTCATTCCGACTTTTAGATACCCGTCATCTTCAGGGTGAACCAACGTCAGAGACATCTGTTTACCCTCACCAATTCTTTCTTCAGGATAAAAAGATTTTTCGGCATCGGTAAGAGTTTTGTCTGAATAATCAACCTTGCAATCGACAAGAAACGCATCGTATGCAGCTTTAAAGCTTCTGGCTCCGCCGAGAGAACCGCTCATGCCCCACATGCCCTCTTCATGATATTCGGGCACCCAGGTCAGGCTGGCAATTGTTCCCTCGATATCAAGTTCTGGCATAGGTGCCATCGGTGAAGCAACGGCCATCTGACTGAGTATAAGAAAAAAACTGAGAAACAAAAAGAGTCTTCGCATTACGGCTTTCTCCTGTTATAATATTCGACCTATGGAAACGAGAAAAAGAACAATCATAAACCTTCTGATACCAAGTATTTTATGCCTGGCAATTTTGTTCGTCTATAAATTTCTTGTGATCATCGCACCGACATTTGCGCAAATGAGTTTGCGTCTTCGAATTGGAATATCGGG
The DNA here is from genome assembly GCA_030446435.1 of Candidatus Ozemibacter sp. Lineage (GTDB taxonomy): Bacteria > Muiribacteriota > Ozemobacteria > Ozemobacterales > Ozemobacteraceae > DYKG01. The sequence goes on along the minus strand of JASURT010000059.1, from coordinate 771 downwards.
CATGACCTTTGGGGTGCCTTATTATCTGCTGGCCATGATTCTGTTTTTTGCCGGCATAGGCGCACACAACCCCGATGCCCCCGGAATTAAAATAGCAGGACGGCCTTTTAACGCTGATTTAAAGCTAACCAACCCGGTCAACCACATTATATTTTCGACGCTGGTTCTTTTCTCGTCACTTGGAATAATATTTCTGTAAGCATTTTAATTTTCGAGAACTCTTTTGACCACCGTCTGCAGCTCTTCGTAGGTATAGGGCTTTTCAAGCAGATCTTTAAAGCCGTACTCATGGTATTTTGCCATTGCCGGGTTATCTGAATAACCACTGGAAACAACAACCCTGGCTTCAGGGTCAATTTCGAGAATAGGCCCAATAGCTTCAATTCCGCCAAGGTCACCGGGAATGGTCAGATCCATTATTATCAATTCAAAAGGCTTACCATCTTCAAGCGATTTTCGATAGGCATCGATCGCTTCACGGCCATTTTCTACGGTTGTGACTTTGAAACCGAGCTTTTCAAGCATTTTTGCCGCGACCATACGAATGCTTTTTTCATCGTCCATTATCATGACTTTGGCGGTATGTCTTACACATGGCCCTTCGATGTTTATCTTCTTTTCGCGCGCTATGATACTTTTGTCGGCGGCAGGCAGATAAAGAGTAAAAGCTGCTCCATGACCAGGTTGAGATTCAACCTGAATTGCGCCATGATGCCGCTTGATTATTGAGAAAGTAGTAGAAAGCCCCAGCCCGGTTCCGTTTTCTTTGGT
>JASURT010000058.1 GCA_030446435.1 Candidatus Ozemibacter sp. | reverse complement strand
AGCTGTTCGCTGCATTTATAATCGGTTTCATGTTTCCAGACTTCTTTGGTCGTAGTTTCTTCTGGAGAAATCAGGTTTCCTTCGTCGTCATATTCAGCTGGTTTGGTGACTCTGGTTTCTGAAGACTTTTTGAATACTTTTTCTTCCCAGGCCCAGTAAATGTTGGTTATTTCGAAGCCTGCGCCGGGGGCCCAGACTTTGAATTTAACTTTAGAGCTTTCCTTGTTGCCGTTAAAGGTCGGAATGTTGAAAGTGACGCTGAAATCAGGGCCCGAGACACCGTCTTTTCCGTCACTGAGAACCGGCAGGCTGGGGTCGCTTTCAATTTCAACGTTGGTGGCTTCATTTCCGGCCACGATATACGCCAGGTAATCGCCAACTTCGATATCGGTCAAATCGATCTGAATGTCTTCGATCAAGAGGCCTTCGCCACTGATTTGAATGGCTTTGTCATCTGAAACCTTGAATACGTCGATTGTCGAACCTTCGTAGGTAATAGGAACCGTTGAGTTTTTACGTAAAGAATTGGGAAAAACGTCATCTATTGAAGGCTCGACCGGTTCATCTGAAATGCCTGTTAGAGGGAACAAGCCCGAGTCAGGGTATTCGGTGGCTGTGCCTCCAATGGTTGAAACTTCACTATCCTGGCCTGGTTTGGCGAAACCGCTAAGGGTCAGATAAGGGCCGAGATCGCCTGCAATAAAGGCGTCGCCGGTAGAAATTCCTGTTGTTCTTGTAAAAGCTTCAACGACCTTGCCTTTGCCCTGAACTTCGAAAAAGTCTGCCATCGCCTGTGCAGGGAAATACCCATAGCCGTTGGGAGCATCTGTGTCTACCTCTCTTGCTATGCCGGCCTTGGTGCACCAATCGTATTTGTCGGTTTGCAGGTTACCCCCGGTATTATGGGCAGCGGGATCCCAGACAACTTTAAATGCGGCAGAGGTGCCCTGAGGAACAAGGTAGAAAAAAGTTTTCCCCTCGGTTACCATCATCATGCCGCTTTCTTTGGATTTGACTGGAACGATTGCGGCGCAAGGTTCAGCAGGCAAACTACAAGCAATCACCTGCTGAATCGAACAGGTCAGGAATAAAAGAAACAACCAGAGCCTCTTTTTGAAGAACATTTGGTCCTCCTAACAAAACTAATTTTCTCTCGTGAGTTTTACCGTTTTAATCATCTCTTCTTTGCGCACGTCCATGCTGCCACGTTCCATTGTTGCTTCGCCCAGAGAAGTAATCTGGGCCGAAATTATGAGCTGGCGCTCAGCAGGGTTGGTGTATGCGCTGATAACCTTGAAGTCGGTTACCGCAAATTTCCAGTTTTCAGGGTTGATATCCGGAATTTTCAGTTCTATTGCGTCGCTGTTGCAGTCAGCGAAAAACTGCTCCAGGCCTGCTTTGTTTGAAGAAGCTTCATTAAATTCAACATCTGAACCGGCGATTATGCCTCTGAAGGGGCAGTAACCGAGCGAAAGCACTCCGGCATCACAGGCTTCCTGTGGAAACGCGCTTAGCTTTAAAAGCATCATCTGAATTGCAGACTGAGCCAGAAAGTTTGCCTGAAGAAAATGCACGTTACTGAGATTTTGCTGCTTTGATTCTTTTCTGAACAACATCAGAGAAGCAGCAAAAACCATTACGCAGACACAGAAGACCAATACCAGAGGTATGGCCATGCCTTTTCTGGGCATAATTTTGAACTTTTTATTCAGTAACAAGAAAAGCCCTCCTGGCAATCAATTTGAACTGATTTCGCGGGTCATAGTCGTCTTCACTGGCAACGCGCCATTTAACCACAAGAAGAATATCGGCCAAACGACATTCTGAAGCTGAGTCAGGGTATACTTCAGCAAGGGTCATGGGTTCGGGTGATTCCAGGGTGTCGGTCGGAGCTGTTTCATAGCCGCCTGAACACTTTTGTGGATCATGAAATTTGAACTGAGGCACTGAAAAACTTAAGTCAGAGCTGGAATGCGGATAAACTGAGAATTCACCCGAAAACTTGTTTCCCTTGACGTCATAATCAGCACCCAATGACCAGGTGGTTGGGTTGGCTTCGGCTTCAAGAAGGTTGTCGCGGGTTACAACGTACATAAGCCGATTCATTTCTTCTTTGGCGAGGTTGGCTGCAATGCCTTCTGCGTCTTGCTCTCTGGTTCCGCGGTTTGAGTAATTAAGCAACCCTACCACCGGAAGAATAATGAAGGCAAGAATCGAAACGGCCATCATAATTTCTACCAGGGTTAACCCGTTCCTGTTATAAATTCTGGAGATCATAAATCAGCCTTTACCTCCAGTTCGACTTTTGCCCCGGTTCGATCGATGACGTGTGTGTTGGCAAAGTTGTTTGTGTCAGGATGGCGAATCTCAATTTCAACTGAAATCAAGCTGCCTTTTTCAGGGTCGTCAGGGTCGAAAAGAGTAGTGCCCAGAGTTATTTTTGCAACATCTTCAACTACCATGTAGTTGTTAAGCAATCTTTCTTTGTTTTGCGGGTCAGAACCGGTTTTAAGAGTTTTCGTATAAAGTAATTTGCCGTCTTTAAGTTCGAGACTGCATTCGAAAATGGCACCAGGGCTAACGCTTGTGTCACCATCGACAAAGGGCATGCAGATTTTCCAGGCAGCTATTTCTGCGTTGTTTGTAATTTCATCGTTACTGTTCAGATGGAACTTGTAGCCATCTTTGGTGATAACTGTGCCGTCAAGTTTTACATCAGTTTTATAGGTGGCCTTTTGCATTTCTTCGCGAATGAAAGTTAGGCCGTTGCGCAGTTTATTCTGGGTCGCGAGTGACCAGCTGCCTTTTTGAAAGGACCGGGAAATGGCCACGAACACTTTGTAGCCGGCAACAAGAAAAATCGTCAGAACAGCGGATGCAATTAGCATCTCGACCAAAGTAAAACCGTTTTTTCCAAACCTTTTCATTCTATTTAATTATAACCTATTTTATCCCTGTTAATTTGCAGAAGAGCCAAAACTTTTAACTATCTCTTATCAAAACTTCTATGTTTTCACCGGTAAGAACACTAAGAATCTCGGCGATTGGCCGTTTATTCGGTCCAAGAGCTTCAGAAAGCATTTTTCTCAGAATTGCTTTTGCCCTGTCGCCATAGGCGTAAACTGTATCCACTACAAGTCCCTGTCTGCTGGCCCGGGATTCGTTTTTGTAAATTTTCAGCAGTCTTGGAATTGCTTTGTCGGCGGCCAACGGGAGTGCGGACAAGGTTCTAACAGTGTACCATTTAATACGATAATCAGAATGGTCAAGTAACACAATTATGTATGGTGCACAGATTTTAGCACCGGGTTGACCGATTTTGGTCAAGGCTTCCAGAGTGGCTATGGTTGTCTGAATGTCATCAGAACCCAGAAATTCGGCAAATTTTGCCATGACTTCTGGAAGCGGTAATCTTATCAGTCCCAGTCTCCAGATGATTTGAAGCTTTTTTCGTTCGTCGGTTTCACGATCATATTCTTCAAGAAGTTTCAGGGCTTTGTTTTTTGCGAGGGTTATGGCGAAAGACTCACCGGATTCTTCAGAGTATTTTTCAGTGATCTGGGTTGAACCTTCGATGCTGGGAGGAGGCAACTTCGGTTTTGGGGGGGACTTTTCGTCGGGTTTTTTTGAAGGGGTCGCTGGCTTAATCGGCTTTTCAACCTTTGCAGTGACGGGGGCTTGTGATTTCAGTCCCCTGATGATTTCTCTGCTTTCCTGCAGAAGTCGTTTGGCGTCTTCCTGCCGCGGCGAGGGCTCATTTGCATCGATGAAATTCTCGAAATACTTCACTGCTTTGCTATATTGCCCGGCGTAATAGTTAAAAGCGCCGAGAAAAAAATCGGCTTCGGGAAGTTGGTTCTGGTTTTCTTCAAAATAATACAGGCCTTCGCGAATAAGGCCATAATCACTTGAAAGAATGCTGCGATCAGCTTCTACCGCTTCAAAAAAAGTTTTGAATCCTTCGAGCTTTTTGCCGAACGAAACCAGATATCTGGCCTTGTCGATAAGGCTTTGACTTTCTTTGGTGCGCTTTGTTCCGTTGTTGTTTTTTACGACTTCCTGCAGTCTGATAATTCTGTCTGAAAGCCCTGGAATATTGGTTTTTAGCTCACTTGCATACATAAATGCTTTCAGGGCCATGTCAAAATTTTCTTCGGCTTCATAAACGTATCCAAGAGCCAGCCAAAGCTTGTATTCGTTCTGATAGGCTTTTAGCTTGTCAATTAAGAGAGAGCGTGCCCCTTCATAGTTTTTCTGCTGAATAAACCCCTGAACCTTGTTCAGGGTGTCTGAAACTTCAGTCGCAAAGGCTGTAGAGCCAAAAATTGAAAGTGCGAAAGCAAAACAAAAAAACCAAATTTTCTTGGCCGGCATAATTTCGGGTACTCCTCTGGAAAATTCTACGCTATTTTTTTAGGAAAGACTATTAAGAAGATATTAAAGACCCTTTTCCTTAAGGTATTCTTCCATTGTTTTTCCTTCTTTTTCAAGCTTCTTCTTCAGTTCTTCCTGTCCTGGAAGTTCGCCGCGCTTTTGTTTTTCGATGATCGTTGCCTTGATTTCCTCAAGAACTGATTCTCTTTCTTCATCTGTGGTCGCGTCTTCAAGCTTCGATCTGGCGTCGGCAATGATATCTTCTATTTTTTGCTTGTCGTCTTCAGAAATTTTCTGACTACCACTTCCGATCAATTCTTCCAGGTCCTGGCGGGTAAATTCACCAGCTTCAATTGTGTCGAGAAGCTTTTCTTTGTTTGAACGGTTCAGATAGTCGAATTTATGAGTGATTACAAATTCTTCGTTTGAGTCTTCAACGTAATCGAGTGCGCGCATATAGACTTCTGCTGCTTTATCTTTTTTATTGGCGATTTCATAAAGAAATGCAAGCTGAAGCATCGGCTGCTTCTGCCATTCACTGCCCTCGAAAGATTTTTTCAATGCGGATTCGTAAATCGAAATAATTGATTCAAGCAGTTTAAAATTCTTGTATCGAAGTGGAGGGTTAAGTCTGAATGCCTGAAAAAGAGTGACGGCAAGCTTCAGTTTTTGTGCACTGTCTTTATGTTGTTTATAAAGCTCAAATTTTTCAAGTCCGGCCTTGTTGAATTCTTCCTGTAGATCTTTAATCTTTCTTTTGGAAGATTTTAATTTGCTGTTGTATTCATCGCCCTTGTCTGGAGAAGGTCTTGATCTGCTCACAATCTCGAGATTGCTTTTGGCATCGAGGTAGTTCTGATTCTTGAACTGAACCTGACCAAGAATGTACCTGAAAAACGCATTGTCAGGTTCTATTTTAAGTGCTTCGACAAGGTTTTTTTCAGCTTCGGCGAGATTTTTGCCGACAAAAGCCGCTTCGGCTTTCTTATAAAATGCTTCTGCCTCGGGGCTCAATTCTGAGGCATTAACTCCGACCAGTGCTAAAACCAGGGTTGCAACAGCCAGAAACGCAATAATCTTTTTCATGTTTTCCTCTGAGATATAAATATACAGTCCGTACTCACTATAGCAAAATATTCATGGGTTGTCATTAAACGAACAAAAGATAGGGTTTAATGATTAATAATCTGGTATATTGGTTCAAAATTCGATGCAGAAACTTCAAATAATGAATAATACAATTAAAAAGCCTGCTGCCGACAAAACAAACATCGCGGTTCTTTTAGTGTTTTTTGTCATTTTGCCTGTTTTCTTATTCAATCTTGGCCTGGATTTTGTATTGGAAAAAATTTATCGCCAACGCTCAGTCGAGTATTCGCAGCAAATCAGGCGAAACTTGATGACCGTTCGCAGTGAAGGCGACAACGAACGCTATCTGCAAAAGCAGCTGAACTTCATGTATGGTCGGTTGTCTGAAGAGATTATCAGACCCGAAACGATTCAGGGGTTTCTCGATAAATTTCGGGCTCGGGGTTTTGATTTTGTAAACTTCCGATTTTTTGATGCAAACAGAAAACACATCGCGATAAAAGGCGAGTCAAAAAAATATCAGGCCTTTATCAGAAAAATTTTTTCTGCTCTTTCTCAACCTGAAACTGAAGGAGAAAGCGAGCTTCTTGGCAAATATCGCTCTTTCTTCATGACTTTTCTTGGGGTAAATTCACCGGCTGACCTGGTTTACGAAAAATCAAGTCTGGTGGACGTAAGTTTAAATGGCGCCCCGGGCTTTTTTTACTGGAATACAATTTATTCGCATTTAGAAGGTGGAAAGTTCAAAGGCGGGTTGATCGCTTTCTTCGAAAAATCGGCAGTCTCAGAAGACCTTGCTGTCAAAAGCCTTTTGTATAAGCTTAACCAGGAATCAGGTTCAGATACCTGTTATGGTTTTCTTGATTCTAATGAATTAAATCGTTCTTATTTGCCTGAAAAGCTGAAAAGAATCAAGGGACTGACCCCGAAAGGCATTTCTTCTCAAATTTCAGGAATGCGGAAAAAGCTTGAAACTGAAGCGGTTTATAAAGGGGTTTTATTCAATACATTGCAACTCGACGCTCAGCGTGATCTTTTTTGTTTGCAACTGATTCGTGAAAAGTCTTTTGACTATGGTGCGTTTCTTTTGAGAATTTTCGTTTTCATTTCAGTTCTGATTATTTTAAGGCTGATTTTGGATTTTCGTCTTTCGGGAGAATTACCGCAGATTTTGCGAAAAAGAAAAGCTGTTCTTACGGTTGCATATCTAGTTTGCTTCCCTTTAGCTGCTTTTGTTGTGGTCGGTTGCATGCAGGTTTCTACCTTTTATCGAATGGAACGGCAAAGCATTTATGGTCGGCTGGAGAATCATATCAACAGTATCGACGAAAATTACAATGTTGCTGTAAAGCAACTTGAGAAGAACTATTTGAAGCTTGGCGAAAGCATTGTCGGGGCAGGCTTTCGGCCGGAAAGAATAAGCGACCTTTGTCGGGAATTAAAAGATCGAAATGAGCTGAGAAAGTTGTTCATTCTCGACAAAGAAGGCAGGATAGAATTTTCATGGCCCCGGGCTGAAAGCCATACTGGAAACGATCTTTTAAAGAAGCTTGTGCCTGCAATCGGTGCCAGGCTTATTGCCAACTTCACCGGGCAAAAACATAGTTTGCGCAGTCGCATTAACGATATGGTATTTGACTCGATTTCAAAAGGCTTTTCTGAACTTGTCGGCGGTGACGATGGTCTGAACGGTCTACTTAAAGCTTTTGAAAAAACCGAAAAAGTTACCGAACTCTGGTTTGCTAATAAAAGATACTACGTTTATTCAAAATTTTTGCTGCCCACATCAGATCTGAAAGATGTTCGTCTCATGTTTATCTGGAATGATTCAGGCGCTTTTTCGCAAAGATATCTGAAAAAGCAGGTTGAAAATGCCCTTGATTCTCGTGCCGGTCTGCAAAACATCAGACTGGCCATGATGTCCAGGTCCAGGACTATTCAACCTTTTCCCAAAGAGTTCACCAAGTATCCTTTTTCGCAAATAATGCTTGAACAGGTGCTTGCTACTGAGGCAAAACAATCCTCTGATGAAGAATTGGACGGGAGAAACTGGCTGGTTACGGCTTCGCCTCTAAAAAGAATTCCAGACTCGATATTGTTCGCGATGTTGCCATTGACCGAGGTAGAAGAAGAATTCAGGCGCATGGTTTTCACACTGTTTGCCGTTGTTGTTTGTTGTTTGATGATGTCTGTTTTTGCCGCCAAAAAGCTTTTTTAACAGCTCTGGCGCATGCAGGCAATTACCTTTGAGAAGATTTCTTCTGCAATAACAAAAACTTTCCCAACGGGGTACGGGAAGTATTTGACTATTTGTTAAAAGTAGAATATAATTGACAATTCAACTTGCGTTTTCGATATGTTTTGACAGGAGTACCGTTTGGGCTTTATTTCAAGCGAAATAATAGCAGAGATCCGGGAAAGAACCGATATCGTTCAGATCATCGGGGAACATGTACGCCTTGTTCCTTCGGGCAAAAACTACAAGGCACTCTGTCCTTTACATAAAGAAAAGACCGCCAGCTTTCATGTCGTTGCAGACAAACAGATTTATCATTGTTTTGGCTGTGGCAAAGGCGGAGATGTTTTCTCTTTTCTCATGGAACTCGAGCATTTGACCTTTCCCGAAGCCGTTAAATTTCTGGCCAATCGTTGCGGGGTACAGCTGCCAACTGAAAACGACCCCGAGCTCGAGAAAAAACTCGATGTTTTCAATATTCTTGACCAGGCTGCGAAATTCTACGAAGCGAACCTGCTCGATACAAACCTTGGCGAAAAAGCCCGGGCTTATTTGAAAAAGAGAAAACTCAGTTCTGAAACCATAAGAAAATTTCGACTTGGTCTGGCCCTTGACAACTGGGATGCTTTAGTCGGCCGACTTGGCAGAAATCAGGATGGTTTAAGACTTCTTGAAAGAGCTGGCCTGGCAAAGCCTCGAACAGCCGGTACCGGTTTCTACGATACTTTCAGAAACCGTTTGATGATTCCCATAATCGATAACCATGGCAGGGTAGCAGGCTTTGGCGGCAGAGTTCTTGATCCGAAGGAAGAACCCAAATACCTGAATTCTCCCGAAAGCGAAACCTTTAACAAACGCAAGCTTCTCTACAACTTCCGCGAGGCCTTGCCAACCATCAGAAGACTTAATTCTGCAATCGTAGTCGAAGGCTATCTGGATGTTATCAGTCTTAGCCAACATGGCATCACCAACGTTGTTGCCACCCTGGGAACGGCAATCAGCCCTGACCAGATTCACATGCTGGCACGTAATTGCGAAACGGTTTACTTTTGCTACGATGCCGATGCTGCAGGCCAGCGGGCAACTTTGCGAGCGATTTCGCTGCAGAAGGAAACCCCGGTTAATGCGCGGGTTATTTCTTTTCCAGATCCTTCTGATGACCCGGACAGTTTTGTAAGCAGAGAAGGTGCAGAAAGCTTTAAAAATCTACTTGAAAAGGCAAGTGATATTTATACTTTTCTTATAGAGAATCACACACAGGGATTAAAGCCCCCCCTGGAAATCCCGGTAAAGGAAAAGCTTATTCAGGAATTCAAAGAGCTTGTTCCGGCTATCCACAGTTCAATTGCGAGAAGTGAAGTTATCAGAAAAATCTCGAAACTGCTGGACATGGACCCTATGATCCTGGAAAAAGAATTCGCAGGGCGCGAAACACCTCGTGCGGCTGAATCTCTTAAGAGAAGAAATTTTGTTTCTCCAAATCTAAATGCAGGAGTTCAACGTCAGGAATGGGTACTCAAGCATCTGCTGGAGCACCCCGAAGAGCTTGATAGAATTCGTTCGTTGCTTGGCCCTCAGGACTTTTCCGACCCCCGCTTGAAAAAATTATTTGAAGCTGTAAGCTTTCAACAACAGGCGGCAGGTGGTTCGCTGAAACCCGCCGAGATACTCGCAGCGCTCGATGACCCCGAACTTATTTCCCGGTTGAGTGAATTGATCACGACCCTTGAAGACAGGCCGCCTGAGCCTTTCATGGAATGCGTGAAAGGTTTGCTTAAAAGCCGACTGGAAAATGAGTTGAAGGCTTTGCAAATTAGAATAAGAGAAGCGGAAAAAAATGGTGATGATAAGCAGATGGCGCTTATCAGCATGGAACAGATTGAAATTAAACGCAAGATCGACTTGCTTTATTGATACTCCAGTTGAGGAATTGATCTATGAACACAGAACAGGCTACACAGGCCAAGAGTAAGGGTTCCAAGAAAAAAGACCCCAGAACTCTCGAACAAATCAGAGCAGATTTATTGGAATTAGGTACCCAGCAGGGTTATTTGTCATACCAGGAAATTAACAAGGCTTTGCCCGATGGTTTGCCGACTGAAGCTTTTGAAGAAGTTATCAACGAGCTCATGGAAAGAAACGTCGAGCTGGTCGACGATGATGAAGTTCGACTTGATAAAAAGGTTCCGGTTGCTTCTGACGGCAAAAAAGACCAGGAAGAAGAAAAGGCTCAGCAGGATTTCGATGATATCGATGATTCTGTAAGGGTTTATTTGCGTGAAATCGGCAAGATTCGTCTTTTGACAATGCAGGAAGAAGTTACTCTCGCCAAGCGCATCGAGCACGGTGATCAGGAAGCCCAGCGTAAACTTATCGAAGCCAATCTCAGGCTTGTTGTATCGGTCGCGAAAAAATACACCAAGCGTGGTCTTCTGTTTCTTGACCTTATTCAGGAAGGAAATCAGGGCCTGATAAGAGCGGTAGAAAAATTCAAATATCGCAAAGGTTACAAATTTTCTACCTACGCAATCTGGTGGATTCGCCAGGCAATTACCAGAGCCATAGCCGATCAGGCCAGAACCATACGTATTCCTGTACATATGGTTGAAACCATCAACAAGTTGCGCAAAGCTTCAAGAAAACTTGTGCAAAAGCTCGGTCGCGATCCCGCGGTTGAAGAGCTTGCGGTTGAAGTTGGACTGCCGGTCGAAAAGGTAAAGAACATAATGAAGACCGCCATGGATCCAATCTCTCTTGAGACCCCCATCAATGGAGAAGAAGATTCGCATCTTGGCGACTTCGTTGAAGATAAATCGGCTTTGCCACCTGCTGAAACAGCCTTTAATCTGATCCTGAAAGAACAGATTAACAAGGTTCTGGCCACACTTACTGAAAGAGAATCAAGAGTAATCAAGTATCGCTTTGGGCTTGAAGATGGTTGGCAAAGAACTCTTGAAGAAGTCGGGCAAAAATTTGGCGTTACCAGAGAAAGAATTCGACAGATCGAAGCAAAGGCGCTTAGAAAGCTGCGTCACCCGAGCCGATCGAAGAAACTAAAAGAATTTTATATGGAATAAAAAAGTGCTTGCTTTTGTAAATTACTTGTGCTAATATATTTTCCTACGTTACGGGCCTATAGCTCAGTTGGTTAGAGCCTCCGGCTCATAACCGGATGGTCGCTGGTTCGAGTCCAGCTGGGCCCATACGCGTAAAAAATGAACGTCCTGCCCCTTTCGTCTAGTGGCCCAGGACACAGCCCTTTCAAGGCTGCGACAGGGGTTCGAATCCCCTAAGGGGCGTTCATTTAACCGCAAGGTTAGATATATTCCTGGCCAGCCCCTTTCGTCTAGTGGCCCAGGACACAGCCCTTTCAAGGCTGCGACAGGGGTTCGAATCCCCTAAGGGGCGCTTGTAATTTAAGTAAAAAGACTCTGCTAAGAAAAGTGGAGTCTTTTTTCGTCTTGCGGCTTTTTAATTTTAAATGTTATAATCAGAAAATAAGTTTTAATAAGGCACGGAGGGTGTACATGAAAAAGTTTTTTGTAGTGGCTTTGGGCGCAATGTTTTGTTGTTCTCAGGCTTTTGCGTTTGACGTATCTCCTACACAGATCAATACTGGCAAAAAGGCCAACAAGCAGGTACAGGTAAATCCTGATTTGATTAAAAAGCTGTTCGCAAGCAAATCATTCGCCAGCGGCATCGATATGCTTATCGTAACCGAAGACGGAGAGAGAATTTCAAGCGTTCGTGGCGAATTGTCATCTCCTCTCAATGGTGACCCTGTAGAAGCTTCACTGGCTTACATCAAAGAAAATCGTCAGATTTTCAATCTGCCTGCCAATCGTGATGTTGAAATTCTTCGACCCACAAGAGTTGAAGTAAAAGACCAGGTTAAGCATGTTTCTTTCCAGATGGTCATCGATGGTGTTTCTGTTAACGAAGCAACCGTAGAAGTTCACATCAACGACGAAGGCGTTGTAACTCTCGTTAATGGTTCACTTCCTACTGTAAATGAAATCACCAACCAGATTGTTCTTGGTAAATACCAGGCAATCGGCGCGGCTAAAGAATCAATAAAAGCCGGCGACCTGCGCGCCGTTCCACAGGCTGAACTTCAGATTGTGCCTTTCGAAAACGGAACTGCGAAGATGGCATATGTTACCAGAATTCCTGTAGAAAAACCTCTGGGTGACTGGGAAATCATCGTTGATGCCGAAACAGGTGAAATAATCAGAACCAACAATCAGATGAATTTTGCCACCGGTCGTGGTGCGGTTTATGTAACCAATCCCCTGATCTGTGAAGTAACTGAAGAACCTTTGAATCATCTGACCACCAACACCCTTACCGGTCTTTACGCAAGAATTGAAAACGAAGATACTGATGAGTCAGTGAACGAAGAAAATATTCACATCTATGATCCTGATAATACTCATTTTGATGAAGTGAATATGTATAATTACATCACTTCCATTCATGACTTCTATAAAAACACTCTTGGTCATGATAAGCTTGACAAGCCAATGAAGGCTATTGTTCATCTCGGAACCAACTATGACAATGCTTATTTCAGCCCCTGGCAGCAGTCATTCGCTTTTGGCGATGGCAATCGCTTCAATGATCTGGCTAAAGAAGCATCTGTGGCCTATCACGAATATTCACACGCGGTTATCAACTCAATCACTTATCTTGCCTACAGCGGAGAATCCGGAGCTATCAACGAAGGTCAGGCCGACTATTTCGCCTGCTCGGTTACCAATGATCCAAAACTTGGTGAGTATGTCTGCGCAAAAATGGGCAAGCCTTTCCTGAGAAACGTAGAAAATGATTTGCATTATCCTGAAGATATTCACGGCGAAGTTCATGCCGATGGAAAAATCTGGGGCGCAGTTCTGTGGGATATCAGAAAAGCTATCGGAAAAGCTGATGCAGACGTTTTGATTTACAAAAGCCATTTTTATCTCAACGGAAGCAGACCCACTTTCATCGATGGTTACAACGCGCTTGTAACTGCTGATAAAAACCAGTTTGACGGCAAACATCTCGAAGCTCTCGAACAGATTTTCGCCAATCGTGGAATCGTTGCAGAAAGCTACAACGGTGCTGCTCTTACCGCTGATGACCTCAACAGTGCCAAAAAATTCCTTGAAGTTCATAATGAACTTTAATTGAACCTGAAAAGGGCTGCCCTGGCGGCAGCTCTTTTTTTTTCCTCAAAAAAGGCTTTAAGTTTGATCGCGATTGCTATAGAATACAGTCGCTGTAAACTCGGCTATTCAACCACAGGAGAAAATTCATGAGTTATTGCGTATTTTGTGGAAAAGACCTTCGTCGTGGAGGAGATTTTGTTAAAAACACAGACGGAGTCATTCTTTGCAAAACCTGTGTGTCTACTGCAAACGACATTTTCATCAGAAAAAATGCCAGCATTCGCAATGGTGTACAGGCGGGCAGCAAAGAGGGCAAAGTAGATCTTCATCAGATCGTAAAGGAATACAGCCCGAGAAAAATTTATGATGCTCTGTCTGAATATGTTATCGGTCAGGAAACTGCTAAAAAGGTCATTTCTCTGGCTGTTTACAACCATTATAAAATTCTTTCGATGATCGATGATACCGATGTAGAATTCGAAAAATCAAACATACTTCTAATGGGACCTACTGGCAGTGGTAAAACCCTTCTGGCCCGTACCCTGTCGAAAATTCTCAAGGTTCCTTTTGCCATTGGCGACTGCACAAGCTTCACAGAAGCCGGTTATGTTGGCGATGACGTCGAAAACGTATTGTTGTCACTTCTCATAGATGCCAATTATGAAGCTGAAGAAGCGCAAAAAGGCATTATTTACCTTGACGAAATTGATAAAAAGACAAAAACTTCGAGTAATGTTTCCATATCAAGAGACGTATCAGGAGAAGGCGTTCAGCAGGCGTTTCTTAAACTAATCGAAGGAACCGTTGCCAATGTACCTCTGACAGCCGGTCGTAAAAACCCTATGTCACAGCAGATGGTAAAGCTTGATACCAGACATGTTCTGTTTATTTGCGGCGGTGCATTCATCGGACTCGAAAAAATTATTGAAAAGCGAACCCGTCAGAATATGGGCATTGGTTTTGGCACTGACCCTCAGCCAAGGCACAAGGCAGATTATTCGCTTTTCCATCAGGCTGAATCTGAAGATTTGATGGAATACGGTTTTATACCTGAATTTGTGGGTAGATTGCCGGTTAAAGTGGCTTTGAACGGTCTTGGCAAAGAAGAGTTCATTAGAATACTCAAAGAGCCGAGAAATGCAATTATTCGTCAGTATGCCAAACTTTGCGAAATGGATGGATGCGAGCTTGTATTCACCGATGATGGTATAGAGAAAGTTGTCGATGTAGCTCTTGAAAGAAAGACCGGCGCCCGCGGACTGAGGGCGGTATTTGAAAGAATATTGCGCAACGACATGTTCATGCTTAGAGAAAACGACAGGAAAGAAATCATCGTGTCCGGCGACTATGTTGAAAAACAGTTGCAAATGCAGGAAGAAGACTTCAAAAAAGAGCTTGAAGAACTTAGCGCACGCAATGAGATCGAGACAAAAGAAGAACTGCCTGCTCAGGAAAGCCCGGCTGAAATGATTGCCTGATTTTTTCTTTGCTGTCAGAGGTTATTTAAGACAAAAAAAAGGTTCGGCTCGAATTTGAGCCGAACCTTTTTAATTTTCTTTGATCAGCAGGCTACGTTTTCAACGCATGGTCCGGCATTAATGACGGTCGCATCAGCCTGAGATTCGAAAGCTTTGAAGTTTTTGGCGAATCTGACCGCAAGTTCAGCAGCGGTTTTCTTGAAAGCTTCTTTATCTTGCCAGGTGTTGATCGGGGTCAAAATTTCTTCAGGTACACCGGGGCAATTTTCAGGAACTTCGATGCCAAAGATCGGATCTTTTACAAAGTTAACCTGATCAAGACTGCCATCAAGGGCGGCCTTGAGCAATGCTCGGGTATACTTGATTTTCATTCTTGAGCCCTGGCCGTATGCTCCACCGCTCCAGCCTGTGTTTACCAGCCAAAGTCTGGTGCCGTGTTTTTTCATGTTTTCGCCCAGCATTTTGGCATAGGTGAATGGATGATGGACCATGAAGGGGGCGCCAAAGCATGCTGAGAATGTTGCTGTGGGTTCGTTTATGCCTGATTCTGTACCTGCAAGTTTGGCGGTGTAACCAGAAAGGAAATGATACATTGCCTGGTCGGGTGAAAGTCTGGCGATTGGGGGCAAAACACCGAATGCATCGGCTGCGAGGAAGAAAATGTTCTTTGGATGACCACCGGTACCTTCCTGAACGCAGTTGTCTATGTGATTGGTAGGGTAGGTGGCTCTTGAATTTTCGGTGATACTGTCGTCATCATAGTCAGGTACTCTGGCTTCATCAACAACGACGTTTTCAAGAATAGACCCGAACCTTATGGCGTCAAAGATCTGGGGCTCTGCCTCGCGTGAAAGCTTGATGCACTTGGCATAACATCCGCCTTCAAAATTGAAAATGCCTTCTTCTGTCCAGCCATGTTCATCATCGCCGATAAGTCTTCTTTCGGGGTCAGCTGATAGAGTGGTTTTACCGGTGCCGCTCAGACCGAAGAAAAGAGCGGTTTCGCCATTCTGGCCAATATTGGCAGAACAATGCATCGGGAAAATTCCCTTTTTAGGAAGCAGATAATTCATGATCGAGAAAATACTCTTTTTGATTTCTCCGCCGTAATGCGTGCCGCCGATAAGAATTATTCTTTCGCTGAAGTTCACAAGAACGAAAACTTCAGAATTAAGACCTATTTCTTTCCAATTGGGAAGTTTGATGTTGCAAACGTTCAAAACCGTAAAGCCGGGGTCATGATTTATGGGCGCATTGTTTTCGGATCTGACAAAAAGTGTTGTTGAAAAAAGAGCATGCCAGGCTTTTTCGGCCACAACCCTGACCTGAAGGTTATGTTTTTTGTCGGCACCGGCGTAGCCATCGAAAACAAAAATGTCTTTGTCTTTCAAATAATCTTTGGCAGCAGCGAAAACCTTGTTCCATACTTCTTCAGAGATGGGTTTGTTGATTTCACCCCACCAGACGTCTTCGGTACCGGGGGTTTTTACAATGAATCTGTCGTTGGGCGAACGGCCAAATCTGGTGCCGTTGTTGCGATCGATCAGAAGTGCGCCATTAGCCGCGAGTCTGCCTTCGTCTTTTGCAATTGCTTTTTCAATAAGCTCAGGCACCGGCAGATTGCGGAAAACATTTCGGTTGGTTGAAATGCCGAGATAGCTTAAACAGTTGTAATCTGACATAAAAACACTCCTTGCCTTGATTCTGTACTTCTGTATCTGCAGATTTTAACGCTTTAGGTATTATAGGGCAAGCGAAATTGAGATAAATACTTGAAATTTAGGCAATATATATTGATAATTAATCAGAGGGAAAATATGGAAGATAATTCGGGGCATAGAGAGCGACTTAGAGCGAGGTTCGACAGCACCGGTCTCGATGGTTTTGCCGATCACGAAATACTTGAATTTGTCTTGTTCATGGTCATACC
>JASURT010000057.1 GCA_030446435.1 Candidatus Ozemibacter sp. | reverse complement strand
AAGATTTATTATCCAGAGGGCGGCAAGAACCCAGGTTGCAAGCCGATTGGGATGGCATCCTGCTGCCGATGCTCTTCTTCTGAATACTTCCGGCAAACTTTCAGAAATAATTGCAACGTTCAGTAGGGCTGAAATTACCATTATCAGGCCACCAAGCAGGAATGCGACCAGAAATTGGTCATGCTTTTCCTCGTCGGTGGTTGCGAAAAAGACAATCAATGAAAAGAAAAACATCAGATAACCGGAAGTGTACCCTGATGATAAATTCAGTGCGTGTCCGCTTATTAAAAACAGTCCGATAAAATAGGCCGTCAAATGTCTGCGGTCAAATCTTGCAGAAAGGCTTCCAGTAGAGATGCGGCGCAAAATTGCTGCAAGAACCAGAATTGTTTGATTTCCCGCATAAAAACTAATTTGCATGCCCAGACCGGTTGTATGCATCATTGAATTTTCAAAGCTCAGGCCAAGATGATACAGGATAGAAGCTTCGAGCCAGCGAGGCTGCCAGATAACCATAGCCGCATTGACAAGAAATGAAAACTGGTAAAAGCTGGCAAAAGAGCCAAGTGAGTGAAGTGAATACAGGTGGGTGTCGTAAGAAATTATCAGCAACAAAAGATATAGACCGGAAAATTCATTTTTGATATAATAAAAAAGCGCGAAAATGGCAATGATAATGAAGTCTCCAGGCCCCGCAAGCATCATTGTACGGTCTGGTTCAAAGAAGAGCCAGGCGTATAGAAAAGCTATGGTTAAAAATAAAATTTCAGGTAACTTTGATTGCGACGAATTAGAATTGGTTTGGTGGTCTGACAACTTTTTTCTCTTTTGTTAGATTTTTTTTATTTTCATTGTGGAAAAATTTGCTTTTTCATGCTAATATAAGTTTTCCCATGAAACAATAGCCCAATCAAAATTAACCGGTTTAAACAAAACCTTCACTTAGACTCACTTGGGGGTAACTAAATGTACGCCATTATCGAAATTGGTGGAAGACAGTATAACGTAGAAAAAGGCAGCAAAATTCGCTGCGAAAAGATTGACCAGGAAGCCAACTCTTCTTTTGCTATCGACAAAGTTCTGATGGTTAAAGACGGTGACAAGGTCCAGATCGGACAGCCCTATGTCAGCGGCGCTCAGGTAAAAGCTAAAGTTGTTGCGCATGATCGCAGCAAAAAAGTTGTTGTATTCAAATACAAAAGCAAAGTTAATTACCGAAGAAAATATGGTCATAGACAGCATTTCACTTCTCTCGTAATTGAAGATATCAATTGCTGAGTGAATGATTGTCGTTGAATTCTCAACGCCAGATGAATCCAGTGTCAGAATAAAGGTTTCTGGTCACTCTGGAAGCGCTGAAAAAGGACAGGACGTTGTTTGCGCAGCGGTTTCGGTTCTGGTTCAGACTCTGGCGGGAGGGTTGAATAACAGTCTTGGTGCTGCCGTAACTGGCAGACTTGAACCAGGTGACAGCGATCTGGTTATCAGAGTTGATAACAATGACAGAAAAGCTTTAAAGCTGGTTTGTGAAGTTTTTCGGTACGGGTTCCAAAAGATTTTCGAATCTTATCCGGAACATTTGAAATTGAATTGATCACCTAGGGGGATTTGTAATATGGCTCATAAGAAAGGACAGGGTTCGAGTACCAACGGTCGTGATAGTAATCCTAAAATGCTCGGCGTTAAAAAATATGATGGCCAGGCTGTTATTGCCGGTAATATCATTCTTCGCCAGCGCGGAACTCCTATCAATCCTGGCGTAAACGTAGGCATTGGCCGAGATGACACTCTTTTCGCTCTTACAGACGGAACAGTTAAATTTGGTCGCCGCCGTGGCAGACACGTAGTTAACGTAATCGCCGCCGAAGCCTGAATTTAATCAGAATAAAAAAGCCGCCCTCCCAAGGCGGCTTTTTTATTTCTCAGATTGTTCGAAAATTGTTAAAGATCATAGAATCTCTTGCTTCGCCCAATTTGGTTAAGATCTGTTTGCAAAAGAATCTCGACAATACGATCTATTGAAGTTTCACCTTCATATGGGTTTTCTGACTGTTTAGCCAGGGCTTTGAACTGCGAACTCAGAATTTTTTTAAACCCGTTTTTTATTTCATTTTCACTGTAACCAATATCCAGAACACCTTTTCCATGTGGCCTGCCCTCTTGTCGCAATCCAAAATTCAAAACCGGAATTTTTAGAGCCGGTATTTCTATAAGTCCACTTGAAGAATTGCCCCCGACAAATTCGCTCAAAGCAGCCATTGATAGATAGCGTTTTCGCCCGAGACTTCTGATCAAAATGAAATTATCGGGATCACTTTTAGATGCGGCGGTAATCATGTCGTTGATTTTCTGCCCTTCCGGGTCATTATTCGAAGCAGTGAATACCCAAAGAAAATTTTTGCCGAGATTTTTCAATTCTTTCAGGACCAGCTTTATGCCAGTGGTAACTTTACCAGGGTTACAGGTTTCAGGGTGAAAGGTGAAAATTGCGAATGGGCGCGATAAATCAATGTTTAATTCTTTTTCAAGTTGTTTTTTGGGAATGAATTCAAATTGCCTTAATTTGTAAAGGCCGGGGTCGCCGCAGTTGTAAACTTTGTCTGGTTGCTCACCAAGTTGAATCACCCTTTTTCTGTAAGCTTCGCTGGCTGTAAAATGAAGATCGCTGAGTTTGCTTATGCAGTGTCGAAGGCAATCGTCAAAAGCGCCATAGGTAAGTTCACCGCCGGAAATATGCGCAATCTTTATTCCCATTAAACGGCAAACGCCTGCAACAGAGTAAATTTCGTATCTGTCTCCGAGAATTATGACCAAATCGGGTTTTAAACGTCTAAGTATCTCAGGTAGCTCAGTCATTATTTTTGCCATCAGGGCAAACATTTTGTCTTCGTTGCAGTTTTTTTCTGCAGTCTTTGAAGACTTGCGATCTGAATCATCGACCCAGATTCGTGCTTCGACTTTTGCGCCGTCTTTTTCTATTTCTGAAATTGAATAGTCGCCGTCAGGATCCAGGTGCGAGCCGGTTGCCACAACTTTGACGCAGAACTCATGGCAAAGAGAAAGTTTTTGCCAGAGAGGTTTTAAGAGACCCCATTCTGCCCTTGAGCCTGTGATAATAGCGATTTTCTTTTTCATTGTTTAGATCTTAATCCTTGCAGTTAGTTTCAGCAATCATTAATGTTTTTTGCGTTTAGTGCCGATAATTATACTAGAAATCTATGCAGGAGGTGCCTTTTATGTGTGCACAAGAACTTGTTGCTCTGTTTCGCTTCTCGGGTAATACTTGCCCCGCCTGCCAGCGAATTGTCAACCGCTACGAACGCACCCTGCAAATTACCGACAAAGACATGGAACATCTTGAAAGCTGCATTTACAAGCACAAATAGTAGCTATTTCAAATACAGAAACAGATCAGAAACTAAAAAAGCTCTGGTCTGTTTTTTTTCTCTTCAAAAAGCGCCCCCTGCCCTGCAGACCTTTCCAGCCTGATTTTTCAGAATATATTACATCTCCGCCAAAGATTGTCAGCGTGTTTTTGCCCGTGATTTCAAGATTCTCATAGGGCGAATAATCTGTAGCCATGCTAAGACTTTCGTTACTGATTTTCCATTTTCGTTGCGGGTCAAAAACCATGATATCGGCGTCGGTGCCGGGTATCAAACTGCCTTTCTCAGGATAAAGACCGAATATTCGGGCTGGATTTTCACTAATGGATCTGATCGCTTTTTCAATGGAAATCTTGTGGTTCAATGCGCCATTTAAAACCAGCAATGGCAGGGTTTCAATGCCTGGCAGGCCCATAGGAAGATTGAGGATATTGTTTTTGCCTGAATCTTTCTCGCTTTTCTTAAAAGGACAATGATCGGTAGCGACCACAGATAAACTACCGTCTTCAAGGCATTCCCAGAGTTTATTCTGTTGTGT
This sequence comes from Candidatus Ozemibacter sp., assembly GCA_030446435.1. Classification (GTDB taxonomy): domain Bacteria; phylum Muiribacteriota; class Ozemobacteria; order Ozemobacterales; family Ozemobacteraceae; genus DYKG01. Next base: position 12,352 of record JASURT010000057.1, on the reverse strand, counting down.
TTTTTCACGAATCGGGGGGCAGCAGCTGAAATAATGCCCGGTTTGACCGCTTAACATGGAATTGTCGAGATAAAGGTATTGAGGGCATGTTTCAGCAGCAATCGGGGTTGCCATGGCTCGGTGGCGGCGAATAACTTCAGCCCCGGCCCCGCTCGAAGTATGCACGACATAGGTTTTACACCCTGTCTCGCGAGCGAAAAGAGCAAGTCTTTCAATCGCTTCAACCTCTGTTATCAATGGTCGAGTCGATTTTAGCGCCTCGATATCAAGCTTTCCTGACTTTTCAGCTTCTTCAACCAGGGCATCTATTAAAAGACCATTCTCAGCATGTACGGTCAGAAGAATTCCTTGTTCAGCACAATCACGCATTATTTTCATTAGAGCGTGATCTGACTGCATCAAACCGGTTTTTCCATAGGCCATAAAAACCTTAAGACTGGTCAGACCATAATCTGCGAGCTGTCTCATTTGTGAAATCACTTCGGAAGAATATCGACCGATACAGGCGTGAAATGAGTAGTCGATTACAGCCGCGCCTTCAGCAAGCTTTTTTCGTCTTTCAAAGCTCTCGAGAACGCCTTCATCTCCCTGTTGGGCCAGAAAATCTATGATTGTAGTAACCCCGCCGATGGCAGCAGCCCGCGTTCCGGTGAAGAAATCATCGGCAGAAACTTTTCCGGCGAATGGAAGAGAAAAATGAGTGTGTGCATCTATTGCGCCTGGCAATACCCAAAGGCCGGCAACGTCGATTTCTTTTTCGCCCTGAAGGTTTTCGCCAAGACATGCAATCTTGTTCCCTTTTATGGCGAGATCCATTGCGTTGAACTGATTATCGATGAAAACATTGCCGTTTTTCAAAACCATATCGAACATATATTTATTTCCTGAAAAATTATTTTATTTAAAATACAGGAAATCATGCCGAAAAGAAAAGCGCGAAATATTGAAAGTGAGGGAAGGAGTATTGAACATTAATTCATTGCTGGCAGGTTTTGTTGGTGGGTTGCTTTGTAGCACCGTGCTGTTTTTTATCAGCCGCGCCCTTTTGATTCCTGGAATGTTGAAAGCTGAGCGGGTAAAAGATTTGTCTTACTTTGGCCGTTATCCCGCAAAAGCAAAGAAAAAAGGCCGATAATTCCGGCTTAAAAAATTTCCGGCATCGCCGGATATTTTTTTGAAAGTTTTACCGGTTCTCTTTTTGTGTTATCTTTTCACGCACTGTAATGAAAGAAGCTAATCGAAAAATTATCGATGCCAAGAGGCGAATTCTCTCCTTTATCAAAGGAAGAGAAAACAGTCATGCCCTGAAAGTCTTTCATAAATACTTTTCACAAGAAAATCCACCTGACCCTGAGTTCATGATCAATGTTTATACTGAACTGAACAAACTTGATCAAATAGAACTTGGTTTTCGCCTTCTTGAAGAAGTCGCGCCATGGATGCCCGATGAGCCGGAAGTTCAAAGCCTCAGAGCCAATGCCCTGAAGATTTATTTCGATCAGCTACTGGCCCGGGGTAACCAGCTTCTTGTCGAGCGTGATGAAAAATCGAACCTCTTTTTTGATAGTCTTAAAAGAGTCGATTCAATGTCACGTGACAAAGTAAAAGAAGAAAATGACAAAATTCTTCTAGGAATGACGCAAAAGGCGCTTGAGAACTTTCGGAAAGCCTATGAAATCAATCCTGACAGTCTCGGTGCCATAACCGGTCTTTATAAATGCTACAAAATTCTCGGCGATGAGACCAATATAAATCGTTTTCAAACCATTCTGGAAGAGAAGAACCCTATTCTCTACGGTAAAAAAGAGCAGGAAGAAGAAGAAAAAGCATCTTTTGCCGCCCAGGAATTTGACATTGAAGAATTTAACATAAAAGAGGTTCAGAGCCTTTACGACCGAAATAAGTATGAAGAGCTGATTCAAAGGGTCGATTTTTTGCATCTGACTCACAAAATCAGTGTTCCTTTACTTATTCTAAAGGCAGAGTCACTTGTCTCTCTCAAGAGGTTCAAGGAAGCTGACAAGGTAATTTTCGAGGCGGAAAAACAAGGTTCTCATTTGAAGGAAGTAAGAGAGCTTAAAAATCAGATTTATGAGATCAAGTATGATCTTTTAAGCAAAGCCGGGGCAGTTTACCTTAAAAAAGCCCTTGAGCTTGGCCCAAGTCTTGGTGAAAGCCATTTTAAAAAGGCAAAGGCCTGTCTGAAAAGATCGCTTGAAATTTTTCCTGACAATATCGATTTGCTTGACCAGCTTTATACGGTTCTTTGCTATCTCAAAGAAGATGAAGAAGCTTTTAAGACCAAAGCCATGATTTATCTTCTGAACAACCGCTTTATACCAACATTTGACCGGGAGGGTACCAATACCCTTTGTTTCATTGCCACTTATGCGTATGAAGGAAAAATAGAGCAGATAGAAACCTTTCGCTGGTTTCGGCGGGAATTTTTGCTAAATTCAAAACCAGGAAGAATATTGAATTGCTTTTATGTCAAACATAGTTCAGCTTTTACCCGTTTTGCCAGGCAGAAAAAAGTGCCTTCAATCTGCTTCAGAGTCTTTCTTTTTCCGATTCTAATGCTTATAAAATTTCTAAGGGCATGTTTAAAATTTCGTTAAAATGAATTACAATTTAAATATGAAAAGAAAAGTACTGTTAGTTGTTGTGGTTATTTTGGCCGTCGCAATTTTGCCTTTAAATAGGCTTTTCGCACAAAAAATCGATGAAACCCCCATAAAAGTTGGTATTTTAATCGATGAAGAATTTACCACTTTTCGGGCACAAAGTTTCAGTGGACACTGGCGTGCAACCTTTTACCCTCTGATCGCATCGGGCAGCGCCGAACAGAACCCGGCCAGAAAAGAAGTTAAAACGGTATCAGAACTTGTCGCCGAAGGCGAAGATCTGGCCATAAGTCTTACAAACAAAGGCCTGGTTGGTAAGCTTTCTACCGGCAAAGAGATTATGGGCGGCTATGAAAAAATAGTTATCTCTGGTGGCGAGCTTTTGAACATAGAAATTCCAGAAAATCGCCCCATGTTGCTTCAGGGCAAGCTCGAAATTCACATCAACATTGAAGAATCAAGACTTCTTCTGATAAATGAAATAAATTTTCACCAGTTTCTTGTTTCAAGCGTTTCAAAATTCGGCATAAGTTCAGAGGTCGAAGCACTGAAAGCCTACATAGTAATGGCGAGAACCAGGCTGAAGCACCTGAAAGAAAATACTCTTCACAAAGAAATGGCATACGAAGTATGCGATAAATACCATTGCCTGCCGTTTTCCGGAGCAGGTCAGAATCGTGAACTTGTAGACATACTGGTATCGATGACCGCCAACAAGATTCTTCAATACCGCGGTAAAAGCGTTTTTCCTCGGTATCATCACACATGTGGCGGTAAAGTTTCTTCGGCTAAAGAGATTTTCAATGTAGATAACGAGCCATACCACGTCAGTGTTGACGATAGAGTCGACAACAAAGGTTCTGAAAACTGTTTTCACAGCCCGGGGTTTCATTGGTCAATCGAACTTGAAAAGCTTGATTTGTTAGAGTTCATCGCCATGAGCTGGGCCGGCGGTGCAAGCAGAATTTTTACTGGCTGGGAACCCCTTAAAATTGAAGATACCGGCAGAATTACCAGGGTTTTGCTTCGTGGCAGAATTCCAAAAGAAATAGATGGTGTAGAATTTTTTGAAAATCTGAAGATGTATTTTGGTCCAAACAGTCTGAAAAGCATGAGATTCTCGATGGAAGTTTTGCGCAGAAGCGTTATATTCAGAGGCATGGGCCAGGGTCTGGGTGTAGGAATGTGTCTTTATGGTGCCGATGGACTTGCCAAGAAAGGCAAGCGATATAATGAAATTTTAGAGTTCTACTACCCCGGTGTAACTATTAAATAGCCGCAAGCAGAAATAAAAAAGGGGCCGATCTCTTGATGAGACAGCCCCTTTTTTGCTGTAGATTTACTGGGTTACAGATCTGCCGAGATTTCAAATGATAGAAATATGGTAAGCACTGTAGCTAAGAATAATGGCAAGGTACTCATTTTTTTGTCTCCATTGTTATGGAATTTCTTTATGTATCGGCAGGATTTCAGGTCTTCATTATACACAATTTTTTCAAACCCCGCCATGTTGTACCCCGGAAAAATAAGGTAGTTATTGATGAAGCATTGTCAGAGGTTAAGAAAACTGATAATCTGATATAAAATTGACTGACAATCGGGTAAATATGGCACGAGTATTCAAATTAACAGACACAGCACCGCAAACAGGCGATTATCAGCTTGACTATGAAGCTCTTTTAAACAAACAGCAGCTCGAAGCGGTCAAAACATTTTCAGGACCGGTGTTATGTATTGCCGGTGCGGGTTCAGGCAAGACCAGAACCCTTATTTACCGTGTCGCCAGAATGATCGAAAGTGGCATCGCACCCGAAAGCATACTTTTGCTGACTTTTACCAGAAAAGCAGCGAGAAATATGCTCAATCGGGTTGCGGCACTGGTTGGCGAAGAAGGCAGAAGAGTTTCCGGGGGTACCTACCATTCATTCGCTTCTATAACTTTGCGGCAATATGGTCATTATCTCGGGCTTCCAGCCAATTTTTCCATAATCGACGAGTCCGACTGCGCAGACATAATCAATCTCATCAGAGCTGATCTTGGCCTTAACAAAAAAGAAACCAGATTTCCGCAAAAAAAAACTCTGCTGGATATTTTTTCAAAATCGGTAAACCGGGAACAGACCATAGAAGAAATTATCGAATCTGATTATTCTCATTTCAGCGAGCACAGCAAAGATATTGTGGTTATTCTTGAACGTTTCAGAAGTTACAAGAAAGACAATTACCTTGTTGACTACGATGATCTGCTCGTTTTTCTTTTACGACTTCTGCAGGAATCTGAAGAAGCAAGAGCAAGAATAAATCAGCGATTCAAATATATCATGGCCGACGAATATCAGGATACCAACGGGCTTCAGGCCAGAATTACAATGCTTCTCGGCGGAAATAAAAAGAACATTATGGTGGTTGGCGATGATTCACAAAGCATTTATTCTTTTCGTGGTGCAAGAGTGAGAAATATCATCGAGTTTCCGCAGCAATTCGATGATTGCCAGATTATCAAGCTTGAAAGAAACTACCGAAGCACATCAAGAATACTCGAAGCGGCCAATAGCCTGATGCAACATGCAGATGAAGGCTTTAAAAAACATCTTTTCACTCGCCGCGAAGAAGGCGAAAAACCCGCTGTAGTCTGCTGCCAGGATGACCAGGAACAGGCCATGTTCGTTGCGGCCAGAATTCTTGAGCTAAGAGAACAGGGTGTTTCTTTAAATGATATGGCCGTTCTTTTTCGCTCGAGTTTTCATGCTTACCAGCTGGAACTCGAACTCAAAAGGCGAAACATTCCCTATGTTAAATGGGGCGGCTTCAAATTTCTTGAATCAGGACATTTGAAAGACATAATCGCACATATGCGAGTGGTGCAAAATCCATATGATCAGGTTTCATGGCTAAGAATTCTTTTGTTGCTCGAAGGTATCGGAACTCAGACAGCCACAGAAATCTTCAGAAAGATCAAAGAAAGCGACAACCCGTTTGAACTAAACGAAATAAAGGCCAGACCAAGAGCAAAAGAAGGGCTGAAGCGACTTTCTGAAACGTTAAAAAATGCAGCCCAACTGATAAACGAAAAACCTTCGCGACTTCTCGATCTTTTTGCAGAATACTATTTTCCAATCTTAAAAAAGCGCTTCGATGATTACCCGAAACGAATGAAAGATATCGATGCCCTGGCCATGATTTGCCAGCGTTTTGGTGATCTGAGTGAATTTCTTTCTGAAATTGCCCTTGAACCGCCCAAAGATTCAAGCGACAACAACATGATCGTAGATTCAGACGATGATGAACAGCTGATTTTGTCGACAATTCATTCTGCAAAAGGGCTTGAATGGCATTCTGTTTTTATCATTCATGCTCTTGAAGGCAGATTTCCTTCGTTTAATGCCTTCAAATCAGAGGAACAGCTGGAAGAAGAGCGAAGGTTGATGTATGTAGCCATGACCAGGGCCTGCGAAAATCTTGCGATATCATACCCCGGAACTATGTGGGACCCGGTTTCAGGGGCGCTGCTAGCCAAACCGTCAAGATTTATCGATGAGTCCGGCAACGACAATCTCGAAACCTGGCACATCTCACGCTGATTTAAAAGTTTTTTTAATCGTTCACTGGTTGACACCTTTTGCTTTTCTTTGCTAAGTTGCTTTGTCAAATATTTTGCCGACTGAATTCAGGAGAAATAACTTGGTTCGAAATCTTGCCATAATTGCCCTTTTAATGGTTGGTCTTCTGGCTGGTCTGATTATTCACGATCATTACAGTATTCCATCGCGAAATCTGATAATTTTTTATACCTCAAATCTGCGGGGTCAGATAAAACCTTTCACCGGCACTGTCAGCGACCGTCACTATGAAAAGGTTGGCGGTCTGGCATTCATCAAAGGTTTCATCGAAAATTCAGCAGAAGTTTTCAATTACAATCCGGCAAACACTTTGTTGCTCGACACCGGTGACGCCCTCTTCGGAACCGCAGAAGCTTCTCTGACCATGGGTGAAGTTCCCCTGACTCTTATGGGTAAAGCCGGCTACGATGCAATGGCAATCGGAAATATGGAATTCGAATACGGTTTCGACCGTTTGAAATATTTTGTTTCAACTGGAAATGTGCCGATGCTGGCGTGCAATTATCGCGACCTGACTGCGCCAATCGGTGAAACCTTCAAGCCCGGCATTATCGTTGAAAAGGGCGGCATCAAAGTCGGCATAATTGGCCTGGGCCACAATGATCTCGCACGCAACACCCGTTCAGACAACATCATAAATATCGAAATTTCTGACCTGAAAACTTCGGTCAATAATGCTGCCACCCTTTTAAAGTCGCAGGGCGCCGAACTGATCGTTCTTATATCGCATCAGCCCGAACTTGGCGACCTGCCCTACCCCGAAAAAGCTTTTCCTGATGTTGATATAATCATTGGCGACATGATCGGGCCAGCAAGCTCGTTCGCTTCAAGACCGATGATTTGTCAGACCGCCCCCAATCGTGGCGGCGGCCTGGGAATGATCAAAGTTTCTCATGTTGGCGGAAAATGGGATCTGGCAAGAGGCTTTCAACGTCTTTTCCCCATCGATGCGAGTAAAATCGAGCCCGACCAGGAGCTGGTGGCAGAAATCAGTCGAATCGAGTCGAAAATCGATACTCTGCTTGACGAGGTGATCACAGTCAGCTCAGGCAACTTCACCAGATCATTCAATGAAGAATCAACCATCGGTAACCTGATAACAGATTGTATGCGAAATGTGTCGGGTACTCAAATCGCCCTGCAAAACTCCGGGGGTATAAAAGCCTCTATCAGTGAAGGCCCGGTTACATTGCGCACTTTATATGACATGCTTCCATTCGAAAATACCCTGGTAAGTCTCGAGCTCAAAGGCTGGGAACTTGAAAACATCATTGAAGAGAGTCTGTCTGGCAAAACCGGTTTTCTACAGGCATCTGGAATCACCTGCACTTACAGCAGTTCAAACCCACCCGGATTCAGAATCATTCAAATCGATGTGGGCGATGAACCACTGGAATTCAATAAAACCTACAGCATTACCGTCAATGATTTTATGGCCGGAAACGACCTTGATTGGCCGGAATTGAAACATGCAGCCAACAAAAAAGTTCTTGGTCTGATGCGTGAAAACCTTGAAAAATACTTGCGCAGCACCCCTTTCATTCAGCCTGATACTGATACAAGATTCAGTGATTTTGAAGAGCTTGATGAAACTTTGCGAACCCAGGCGCTGGCCTTTGAACTAGCCAGTCTGACAAGCGAAGTTAACAATGACGGCACGGTAAATTCTGAATACGCAAGAACCGTTGCTGAAGTGGCTCGACTTGAAACCGGTGCAGACTTTGCCTTTATACCTCTAACCTTGTTGATAAACACGCGAGAGCCCTTGAAGATCGTTACTCCATCGCGGGTAATCTCTGATTTTACTTCGGCTGAGGGCATAAAAGTTCTTGAAATGAACGGCCAGGCCGTTAAAAAAATTGTAAAAGCCAGTGTTTCATCGGCAACAGTACCGATCGCTTTTTCCGGACTTTCGATTGAAAAGCTTGCCAATGGCGATGTTAATCTCTTTCCCTGGAATGGTAATTTCGACCCTGAAATTCTCTATAAAGTTGCAATTAATGAGAATTTCCCGATGCACCTTGAAGGCTTTTACGACCTGAATTCATTCAAGTCTGAAAAGCATTTCAACGATATTCGTCGCAGCTTTATCAATGGCTTGCGAAGAAGAAACGGGCAGGTAGATATAAAACGTGCGATTTACTGAGCTGATCAGCAGTAGAAATCTGAAGTTCAAAATTTTGCTGGCTTTTTCGGTAATTCTTGTCATTCCGTTAGCCATTATCATGTTTCTGTCACTGAACAAAACCACCCGGGTGGCCCGCCATGACTTCAACCTGCGCCTGGGTTATGCCGCGACTCTTTTCAGAAAAGCATTAGAAGATCAGCTTGATTCAGTTAAAATCAAGACAAAAAAAGTCGCAGACTTCGAATTTTATTCGCTTGCGACCAGAAACTTTCCCGCTTCTGAAACAGGCGAATTGATGGAAACCGAATTGATAAGGTCAGATCTCGATTATGTGGCCGCGGTTGTTGAACGTAATGAAATACTTGTTGACCGGGGCTCTCCTCCACTTGACTCGCTGGGCAAAATTATTCCGGCCATGTGTCATTCTCCTTTGAATGTGAACCTTTACATCATCGGTCAGGAACCCTGGATTTTCTCGGCGGCAATGATTACAAAGCTGAGATCAGAAAAGCCTTATCACGTAGTTTTTGCCCAAAGATTGCCGCGCGATTTTTCTGATAAACTCAAAAGATTGACCGGCGCTGAGTTTTCATTGCTTTTCGCCGGGCGCAGAATCTTAACTTCACAAATGGATATTTACGGCAAAAGAATGATCGGCACGGCCCCCGAAAACCCTGATATTTCAGAAGGTTCAGTGCAGATTCTCGGCAAGTCACACTATTTTGTAAGAGATGAAGCTCTTCCAGGCAAGATTTCCGATTCAATCAGACTTGAAATTGCCCTGCCGGATTCAGAGTACAACACTCTGGGTCGCTCTATCAGACAGGATTTCATCTTTTTTGGTATGCTGGGGCTTATTTTGGCTTTGATTACCGGAACTGTTTTGTCCTGGCACATTGCCAAACCCGTGAATCTGCTTGCCGAAAGTTCTTCAAAAGTAGCTTCAGGAGATCTTTCTCTTGATCTGCATATGAACCGAAAAGATGAAATCGGCACTCTTTTTGCAAATTTCAGCGAAATGGTTACGCGACTTAAAGCAGAACAAGAGCTGAAAGAAAGACGCATGAAAGAGCTTAACACACTCTTTGAAATCAGCAGCGCGGTTAATCTGTTCGTCGATTCTGAAGAGTTGCTGAAATTCGTTCTCACCCATTCTATCGAGGTTCTGGAGGCCGAACGCGGTTCGATAATGCTACTCGACGATAAAACCGACGAACTGGTTGTAAAAGTGGCTTCTGGCGGAAGATTTCGCATTGCCTCGGGAACCCCGGTTAAGTTGGGGCATGGCATCTGCGGTCTGGTTGCCAAAGACGGGCTTGGCAGAATTTGCAACGAGGGTTTCAAAGATCCCAAGTTTAGAAACTTCGGCAGCATTCTTCCGGTAGAAGATATTAAAAGTCTGCTATGTTCACCGTTGCGCTTTAAAGAAGGCACGATCGGCGTAATCAACATCGTAAACAAAAGAAACGAAAACAATTTTAACGACTCTGACCTTTCGTTGCTCAATCTCATCGCTTCTCAGGCAGCTGTGACCATTGAAAACAACAAGCTATACGAGCTTTCGATCACAGACGGACTGACAAGGCTGTTTGTGCACAGATATTTTCAGGCAAGGCTTTCTGAAGAACTTTTGCGTGCACGACGTTACGGCTTGACCCTCAGTCTTATCATGTTTGACATCGATAACTTTAAAAGCTTCAACGATACCTATGGTCATCAGGTGGGCGACCAGGTTTTGCAGAAGGTAGCGACCTGCATAAAAGAAACCATCAGAACCGGCATCGATATTCCCTGTCGTTACGGTGGTGAAGAAATGTCGGTGATTCTTCCTGAAACTCGTTCTGAAGAAGCTTTTCAGACAGCTGAAAGAATCAGAGAAAACATAGCGGCCCTAAGCGTTGCCCATTCGTCAGGGCCTTTGAGTGTAACCGTAAGTATTGGTATCGCTTCATACCCCAACGACTGCCATGACAAAGAGTCTCTGATAAAAGTGGCTGACCGGGCTTTGTATGCAAGCAAAAGCAAGGGCAAAAACTGTTCGACCCTCGCCGCCGAAATCAAGCAGGCCTGACCATGCTGATCAAATTTGCGCCCCTGTTGTTAGTAATCTGTGGCATTTTGCGCAGCACAGACCTGTATTTTAGAACCCCGGTCGTGGCGACTCTGCCTGTTATAACCCTTATAACCTGGGAGCACCTGATCAATCTGGTAGTGGTCAGCCCAATACTCATTTACAATTTTCGTCAATATTTCAAATTTCGTCTGAAAGACTTTTTTCTTTTCATTTTCATTGGCTGCGGTGCTTCGGCTTTGGGTATTCTGTGTTTCACCCAGGCTTTTCTTTACATTAACCCGGCCTTGGCGGTTCTTTTGCAAAAATTGCAGCCTTTGATGACGATTTTTATGGGGGCTTTCATTCTCAGGGAAAGAATTGAACGAAGGTTTTTTCTCTGGGCATTGATAGCGATTATCGCATCGTATTTCGTTTCTTTTGGTCTGGCTGACCCCTTCAGCGGGGAATGGCGAAAAGTGGCCATTGGCGCTGGTTATGCTGTTCTTGCGGCTTTTTTCTGGGGCAGCGGCACCATATGGGGCAAAATACTTCTTGAACGTTTCAGCCAACTTTTTGTCATGTCAAACAGGTTTCTTTTCGGGGCCATTTTTACTTTGATTATCAGTCATCTTTTTGGCAACGGTTTTCAGGCCGAAGTCGTTTTCTCTCCTGAAAAACCTTTGATAACAAGCATTATTTATATGGCAATAATTTCGGGTTTCTTCGCGACAAGTTTTTTCTATGTCGGTCTTAAGTGGGTAAAAGCCAGTCTTGCTTCAATACTCGAACTGGTTTTTCCGGTTTCTTCGGTATTAATCATGTGGTGGAGCTTCAATCGACCCTTGACCACCGCGCAGATAATCGCCGGAATAGTTTTGTTCACGGCGATGTACAAAATCAATTCTTTGAACCGGAATGAAGATGAAATTGACACTGAACCAGACAGCGAATTAGAACCACAAAAAAACTAAAAATCAGTTCTTTTTGGCGGTTTCACCTTTTTCTGCTTTTAAAAGCATCTGGTAAAGCTGATACTTTTTCTGGTAACTGGCCAGAGCTTCAAGAGTTTCGAGAGTCTGCGGGCCACTTTCACGAAGTAGTCTTACATAATTGTCGTATGAGCTGAGATACTCGCTTTGGGCCAGCTCTAGAGGTGATTGCTTCGGTTTTTTGCTTTCACTTGCGACCACAGAAATCGTATTGGCCTGAAAAGGAGCAGACGAAGCCAGACCTGAGGTCTGTGAAGCTGTTTTTGCATCTGATGCAGGGCTTTTCGGCTTATCATTGCAGCCCACCAGAACAACAGCGATCAATATTAACCATAATTTCTTCATGTTTTCACCTTTGCTAATTATAGGCATGAACGCCTTAACTGTCAAGTATTGATGCTGATTGAATCAAGTCTGTGCCGGGTTCTTTAAAATTGTGTCATTTCAATAAGCATTTGTTTTTGCCGCAAAAAAACTTGAATTTAGCAGGCAGTTTGTATTATGATATTCCGCTTAAGAGGATAAGAGTTTCAGTTAAAAACTGTTTCTTATTTATATGGCGCTAGAGAAAGGCCAAATTGTAACCCAGGAAAGGGGAGCTTTATGAAAACTGTTCTCGAAAAAGGTACCATTTTTTATCAGGGAAAATTTCAACAGCTAGAAAAATTGGTTATCGAAAAAGGCAAAATCACCGAAATTACCCTGGCATCGAACAAAGCCAAAAAAGGCAAGGCAACCACCAAGAAAAAGAGTGAAGCCTCAGGTCAGACCATTGACTGTACCGATAAATTTATCCTTCCCGGATTCATCGATGCACATACTCATATAAGTCTCGAAGAAGAAGGCATCGGCTATATGGACGCCGATTTCAACGAAAGCTTCGGTCTTGCTACCCCTCACGTCAGAGCTTTTGATGCTCTTAAAATGCGTGACAGAGG
>JASURT010000056.1 GCA_030446435.1 Candidatus Ozemibacter sp. | reverse complement strand
AAAGCTCCAGATCATAAATACGATCTTCTAATCATTGACGCTTATTCTTCAGATTCCGTTCCGGTTCATCTTTTGACCAAAGAGGCTTTTGCTATGTATGCCAGCAAAATAAAACCCGACGGAATGCTGGTCTTGCATATTTCAAACCGCTATTTCAAGCTTAGCCCGATTATCGCCGGAATCTTCGCTGAACTGGGCATAAGTGGGCGTGAAAAATTAGACGATCCAAAGAATTACTCGATTAAATACGATTGGTATGACGAAGAGCAGTTGTCAAAATCTTTCTGGGTTGCAGGGTCAAAAAGTGAAGAAAGGCTTGCTTCATTGCATCGCTTTGGTAAGTGGCGCAAGATGCAGGTTTCTCGGGCTTATTCAATCTGGACAGATGACTACGCCAATCTTTTGCAGGTATATAACTGGAGATAGCCAGAATGCATGATTTTCCGGTTAAAAAAAGGCTTGAAGCCATCAAGGCCTCTTTGCAGGCTTCAGAAAATCTTGTTTTAACCGCTCAACCCGGTGCGGGGAAATCTACACTCGTGCCTCTAGAGTTGCTCGATCAATCCTGGCTGGGAAATCAGAAAATTTTGATGTTACAACCCCGGCGTGTCGCCGCAATTGCGGTTGCAAAAAGAATGGCTTTTCTTAGCAATACCAAAGCCGGAGAGCTGGTTGGGCACCAGGTTCGTTTCAGTTCAAATATTAAAAAGAACACCCGCATAGAAGTGCTTACCGAAGGCATTCTGACGCGAAGACTTCAAAGCGACCCGTTTTTGCAGGATGTGGGGCTGGTAATTTTCGACGAATTTCACGAAAGAAGCATTCATTCTGATCTTTGCCTTGCGCTTTGCCGCGAAATTCAGAAAGAAATCCGGCCAGATCTTAAAATACTTGTCATGTCGGCCACTCTTGAAGCCACAAAAGTTGCAGACTTTCTTGGTGATTGCCCGATTATTTCATGTGAAGGCTTTCTTTACCCGGTTAAAATCGAATACCGACCGGTTTCGATTACCAGATTCCGCTTCGATGCAATGCTCGAGGCTTTTAAAGAAATCGTTGTTTCTTCAGACAAAAATGAAAGCTATCTTGTTTTCTTGCCCGGTGCGGGTGAGATAAACTTTTTTGCCGATAACTGCCATGAATTCTCGCAGACTCATGAAATATTGCCATTGCATGGGTCGTTGCCGGTAGAAGTGCAGGAAAAGGTGCTTGGTGAGTCACAGCGACCCCGTATTGTTCTTGCCACCAACATTGCTGAGACTTCTTTGACGATCGATGGCATATCCACAGTCATCGACACCGGTTTTTGTCGTCGAATTATTTTTGACCCGGCAACTGGTCTTGAAAAGCTTGAGTTGGTGCGAATCAGCCGTGCTTCGGCAAGCCAGCGTTCAGGTCGCGCCGGCCGTCTCGGCCCCGGTCGGGCTTTCAGGCTCTGGAGCAAAATAGAACATGAGCAGCTGATTGACTTTGAATTGCCTGAGATACAGCGTGTAGATCTAAGTTCTACCTTGCTCGAACTTGCAGGCTGGGGAACGAACAGGCCGGTTGAGTTTGCCTGGTTCGATCGACCTGATGTGCAAAAGCTTTCAGATACCCAGGATTTGCTGAAAAAACTTGGGGCAATCGATGAAAATGGTTTTATAACAGACCTGGGCAAAGAGATGCTTAAGTTACCGGTTATGCCACGACTCGCCAGAATGCTTATCAGTGCCAAAAATTCCGGAGTCGCAAAAGTAGCTTCTTTAGCGGCTGCCATCATTTCAGAGAAAGATTTCGCCAAGCGCCAGGATTCTGAAGTAGATCCAGACCTTTTCTGGCGACTTCAGCTGGTTTTAAATGGCTCATCTCGCCACGATGAGCAGACGGATAAGCGTCAGATCTCGCGGGTAAAACGAGTTGCCGAACAAATCTTTTCCGAGCTTGCGTCAGCCGGCCATTATCGTGAAGCCAGCGGTGACTTCATTGAACCCCTGGCAAGATCGTTGTTGGCTGCTTTTCCTGACAGGGTTTGTCAGCAGCGCAATCAAAAAAACTCCTACAAGATTTGCACCGGGCAGGGCTTAAGGCTGAATGGTGATTTTGGCATTGCCAGACATAAGTATCTGCTGGCATTGAATCTTGATGCAAACATAAGAAAAACCGATCATGACGGAAGGATTTTTTTAGCCATCGGCCTTGAAAAGAATTGGCTTCTTGAAGAGTTGTCTCATCTTTGTCAGATTAACAGGGAACTGTTTTTTTCTGAAACCAGAAAAGCGGTTTCGCTGAGAAAAGTTACCAGATTTGCTGAGCTGGTTCTTGATGAAATCGAAGATTCACTTGAACCGGCCGAGATTGCTGCCGCTTCCAGAATACTTCGAGAAAAGGCGCAAGCCGATCCCGATCGTGCATTTGCCCTTGAAAAAACAGAGAATCGTCAATTTCTGAATCGCTTGAATTTACTGATCAAACATTGCCCTGATGAAGGTTTTTCGCCAATAGATGATGACTGGTGGCAGTCCTGCTGGACCGAATTGCTTGGCAATTGCATAAGTTTTGCAGAACTTCAGAAAAATTCGCTGGCCGATTTGTATTTTATGCGGGCTGGCTATCAGCTTAAAAGCAGATTTGATGAGCTCGTGCCTGAAAAAATCCAGGTTCCGTCGGGTAGCAAAATCAGCATTGTATACGATAATGATGTCGAGCCTTACCTGAGAGTGAAAATTCAGGAAATGTTCGGCTGCCCTCATAGCCCTGCTATTTGTAAGGGGCGGGTTAAGCTGGTGATTCATTTTCTTTCGCCGGCAGGGCGCCCGGCGCAGATTACCAGAGATCTTGAGTCATTCTGGAAGAATGGTTACAAGGTCGTGGCGGCCGAGCTTAAGGGGCGTTATCCAAAACACCCCTGGCCGGATGATCCAACCAGGGGTGTCGCTTTCGCGGGAACCAAAAAGCAGCTTGATAAAAAGCTTAAAGGCAGATGATCAGAACTCTTTACCCTGCATCAATTCGCTTTTAATGAAGTTGTATCTTTCATTGTTCAGATCTCTGAACCAGTCTTTGTTTTGATAATACAGCATCATTGCTTCACAGATGTCGACATAAACGTCATACATTGTCTGGTTTGGTACAAAAGTCTCCTGCCACTTTTGCGACACTTCGGGGTGGAAATAGAGAAATCTTTTGGTCATTTCTCTTACCAGGAAGCGCTTGAAGCGTGCGGCCCTGCTTTCGTCGGTTAACTCAACGAATGAGGGGGCAAACCATGAATTCTGGGTTAAGAAGATGTAGCCTTCTGAAGAAAAGGCGGCTTCGGTGTCGGTAGTCGGCAGATAGACAATGGCTTCGGTGCAGGTCGAAAAGAATTTGGGCATATCGGCAAATACTTCGACAATTGCATTTTTTAACTCAGCCGGTGCTGTATGCTGCTCTTGCGGAATTGTTGCCGCGGCTGTGCCCACATCTGCTTCGGTAACGATCGGCATGTAATCACCGTCAGGAATTTCTGGTGGCGGTCTGCTTCCGGGAGTCTCAACCGAACCGGTGTTGCCGGTGTTACCGCTATTGCCACCATTTTCATCTTCATCGACGGTTGTCGAACCCCAGCCGCCGATTGTTTGCCCGTCCATTACGTACTCTTTAATGAAGTCGTAACGGGCCGGAGACTTGCTTTTAAGGTTTGATGGCGCAGAACAATACATCATGACAGAAAAGGCCATGTCTACCATTGCAGGCGACATTCTTGGCAAAACGACCATATTCTGGTCCTGGCCCGGGCCGTAAACTTTGGTTTTGATTTCACCCGATCGGTAGACCTGACTCCAGTTTGTGGCGACCTCAGGGTTTGCCTGAATGAACGCGTATGTCATACCACGAACCAGAATTGCCTTGAATCTGGCAATCTTTTCTGAATCGCTTGGCAGACGATTATATGTGCTGTTGAAAGCATTCAGATAAATGTTTGAAGGCATCATCGAACCGTAGCCCATAAGAATTTCGCCTTCGCGCTGGTCGAAGCCGTTGTATTTTACCTCATACTGCAGATAACCGGGGTCGAGAGATATGATGCGGGTTGCGTTTCTGAAGTTTTCCGGTACAGCGGCCAGCACTTCTTTTACTGCCGTTATCCAGCTTTTGCCCCATTTGTTGACCTGCTGGTCATCGATAACGACTATCTGGTAAGAGTCGTAAATCTCCTGTTTTATGGCTTCTATCTGCTGAGCTTCAGTTTCTTCTTCGTTTTCCTGTTCTTCGTATTGAACTTGCTGTTCCTGCTGACTTTGATAAACCGAGTCAAGATAGCTTGCATTTTGCGCGGCAAGATGCGGCGTCAGCAAAACGATAAGAATGAATACAAGAAACAGATTATTTTTCATATTTTGCCTTTTAGTTCAAAAACTCTTTGCCCTTCATGATGTGGGCTTTAATGAATTCGTAACGGTCAAGATCCATTTGAATACCACCGTTGGAAATGAATTTTCCGTTCTGAATTTTTCCGCCGGACCAGTAAACGCGAACCGATTCGGCCATATCTTCGGCGGGCTGAGTCTTACCATAGCCGGTCGGGCTTGAAGAACAGTTGAAGGTGTTTTTCCAGGACTGATATACCTGCGGGTATGTATTCTGAAAGCAGTGAGTCATTTCGTGAACCAGAGTGCCCTGGAAATTTCTCTTCAGTGCATACAGTTGTTCTTCCTGGGTTGGTGGTCTTCCATAGGCTGCGGTCAAGGCGTTGTAAAGGCTCTGAGTCATTTTGGTGCTAAGATCCATCATGTGAATTTTTCTCTGCGGAACAATAACGTAGCCCAGAACGGTTGGCGGGGCGAAAGATGGAGCGGGGCCATCACGGTAAATAACCTGGGTTGCATTTCTGAAAAATTCCGGCAGAGATTCAAATGCTTCATCTGCAGCTTTTATTTGATTGATGCTCCAGTTGGCCTGGTCGCCATCTGTGCATGAAATTCCGTATTTTTGCTGAATGTATGAGCGCATTCCGGCAACATCGTCGGGTTTGTCGCCAGGATTCTGTTCTGGTGCAGGGTCGGGTTCAGGCTGAGGATCTGGTGCAGGGTCAGGCTGAGGTGCGGGTTCCGGATCAGGCGTTGGGTCAGGCTGAGGTGCGGGGTCTGGCTCTGGGGCGGGATCTGGATCGGGCTGAGGATCTGGTGCTGGATCAGGCGTGGGATCTGGCGTTGGTTCTGGTTCTGCCGGCGGTTTTGGCACGATTTTGTCACAGGGTATAACCACAATGACAATTTTGGTGCCGCACATCTTGCCGCCGAGAATTCGCATGATATTGTTTATTATATTTTGAAGCCTGTTTAGGGCTTCCTGTTGTTCAGGCAGGCCTTTTTGCTCTGGAATGTCGACTATTTCCGGGGGCTCTTCGGGGTCGGTGACATAGTTTACGTCTTCTTCTTCTAAAGCGGCTGCAGAACCTTTGTCACCAGCCTGATAAATCGTGTCGAGATAACTCTCGCTTTGGGCATAACCACAGATATTTACCGTTATAAAGCCAAAAATGAGAAATAGGGCCAGAATTGTTCGCCTGTTCATGATTATCCTCCGCCGTACATTTCCTTATCTAATTATACGAAAATATATGGCAATTTGTTGCAAAAAAACTATTTGTTGTTTAACTGTCGGTTCAATCTGGCCGGAAAAATTCGGGTGCGAATCTCGAAAGGCTTTTCCTGGGCACGTTGGGTCTGAAGAATACAGTTAATGTTCAGGCAAAGCCTTACCGTACCCGAAGCTTTGCCCGAAAAACTTTCGATTTCAGTTTGCCAGGTAAGCGAAGCCACGTTGCTTTTTATAAGCTCTTTTTCTGCACGATTGCCGATTTTACGCCACAGACTTGCATTGCCCTCTTTGCCTGAAAGTCTGTAGATAACCGGCAAAACTGCACCTTCACGATTGTCGTAAGCCTTGAAATTCAGTTGCTTAGGGGTTACAGAAAATTGTTGCTCGATTTCCGAGTTTGTAAGAGAGGTGTCTAAAACAGCGTTGTTAAGATCGTTACGCAGTTGTGCCAGAAAAAGAGCCGCGTCCTGAAGCAGAATTGCGCTGCTTTCACTTCTGGTAAAACCCTGCCGGAAGTTGCTGAACAAAGTTATGGCAGATGCAAGAAAAACCGAAACCACTGCGCACACGACGAGAATTTCGACAAGAGTGAATGCATTTTTTTCAGATTTCTTCATTGGCCACCAGGGTTTTCAGTTCTATTTTTCGCTCGCGCTTATCGGTCTTTGCTGCCGGAAATTTCATAATTACTGAAATTTTCTTGAATCTTACTTTATCGTTTTTCTTAACGGGCGTAATTTCAAGTTCAGGCTGAAAGCTTGAGTTTGCAGTAACGTTGAATGGTATTGGCGACGGGTTCTCGGGGTCGTCGCTCTTGATCTGCCTGCTTGAAAATTTACCGACCGGAATCAGCTCGAACGGAAGCGAAATTATCTGTTCCATGATTTCAAGTGCTGCTGTGTGGGCTCTGAATTCTGTTTCGGTAATCATTATATTTTTATTGCCGCTTGAAAAAGTCATAAAAACCGGCAGTAAAATAATCGCAAAAATAGCCAGAGACAACATGATCTCAATAAGTGAAAGCCCTGATTTTCTGTTTGTACTATTCATGCCAGTAAGAATCTACTTCATCGAGATAAACTTTGTAAAATTTTTGATAACCGGGGTTGGCCGGGTCCTGGTCTGTTCTGAAGCGTATCGCTCCGCCCTGAAAGCGATGATCTGCAAAAATCGAGCCTATGCATAGCGTGCCGAGAAGATTGATTCTTGAACCGTAGCTAAGTTCTGCTTCGGGGGCAACAAGATTGAGATGATTCTCTGTTGCTGTTGGGAACGAAACAGTTCTGGCAGACGGAGCAACTATGGTCAGGGCCTCTTTTTCATTCGAACATTTGATTCCGCGAATCATCAGGTTGCCGTTTTCAAGAATAACCATCCCACCGCCTTTTATCTGCATCGGTATTGAATATTCTGGCGGCGGAACCATGAAATCAAGCTTCTTTTTGTTTCTTATGCGCACAATCTGGTTCAGTTCAAGCTCGCCGTCTTCGTTTACAAATTTTTCCCAGAATTCTGAAATTTCATCGATGTTGTTGTGTACTCTTGCTGCGAGGGTGCCGCAAACCTTGTCTGAAGTAAGCGAGCCTTTGAAAAACAAATGTCCCTCGCTGCTTTCTACTGTTACTTCACTGAGATTATCGGGCTTAAGAATTTCTTTTACCGGCGGAAAAGTTCGGTTGATTACTGATGAATAAACTTCCTGCATGCTGTTGTATGAACTGACATAGGGTAATTCGGTTATTCTGCTCATGATCGAACGATAATCGGCATAGTTTTCGCAGATCATTCCCGATTTTAACAAAGGTCCACCAAACTTGCGGTTCAAAACATCCTTGATTTCAATCGAATTATCATATGAATTCTCGCTTTTCGAATGAATCAGATAAAGGGGCGGAGGTTTCAGGTTGTCGAACATCGCTTTAACATCAGGTTCTTCAGGGGTGATTTCGAGACTGGCAAACCTGGGAAAAGCCGCGACCACCGGGCCAAATACTTTGGTTCTTGACTGAAAACCCTTGCGGGCATCGCCGTACAGATGCAGGATAGATGATTTAGAGCTGTACTGAGCCTTTTCGCCTGCCGAAAGCACGTTGCCTTCATACATGGCTTCGGATTCTTTACGATTGCTGCGATCATGAAAGCCATCGAGAATAAAACTGTGCCCGAAACTGTAACTTACATTTCTTACCGCGCTGCTGCTGAGATCCCAGGGTATCTGGATGGCTGAACGCAGTTTTTGCGGTAAAAACTCTTGCCCGGTCGCGAATTTTACCGGGTTAAACTGAAATGTATTGCTGACATCGTAGAAATGAAAAATTTCACCGAGCTTTCCCGCACCAGAACATAGATTGAGGCGAACTTTTTTCGGGCCCAGATATATCCAGCCGCGCTTTTTCCAGATCTGAGGGTCTTTTTCTTCTTCAAGAATGTCGCCGAAGTTTGCTGACGACAGTGGTGTTTCTGAAGTGGCGTGGTTGTAGCATATCAGTGGCTTTGGCCCGTCAGTGACCGTGCCGCGATAATCGTTGCGAATCAGGTTGAAAACTGCTTCACCGTTTCTCGAAGCGTTCCCGGCGAAAAGGGTGAACTTGCTCATCGGGCCGGGCAAAATGCTTGAAACCCTGATGTTTCTTCTTACCGCCAGCGTTCTTTGCGAATTCTTATAATGGGCGACTGACTCGATTGCCAGCCAGCCTTCTTTGCTGATCGGGTCTGACCATGAACCCGTATTGGTTTCAGAAAGCTTCATGTTTCTAAGCCAGACTTCAACCCTTATTTCCGCATCCTTTTCGTCGACTTCACGGGCGAATTTTTCCAGCTCGGCATTCCAGGAATCACCCAAAAGATTGTTTATGCATACATCTGCCGGGGTGCCTGGTTTGAATAGAAGTTCTCTTATGGCTGAATTCTGAGCAGACTGGTCGAGTTCACGACTGATGGCTTCTCTGACCGTGCCGATACATGAATTGATTCCTGCTTCGGCCAGAAAATGCGCAACTTCGCCGTTGACTATATTTTGAATGCCCGTATGTTGATGCCCAACGAATGAAAATAATGAAACCGCGAGAATAAGCATTACGGTGCCTATTATCAGGGCAAACATTATTGCAAATCCGCTTTTGCGTTTTGCTCGTTTACTATATTGAGCGCAGAATTTTTTCATGATTGGAATTTAAACTCAGGTGTTATAATAAATAATCTCAGTCTGACTGGTTTATGTCAACGCACTTTGCCAATTATGACCAAAGTCTGCTAAATTAAAGATGTAAAAAAGAAGTTTTTGAATCAGTTGAATCGGAGGAAAAAAATGAAAAAGCTGTTTCTGGTTCTGGCACTGGTTGCACTCACCACGGGAGGTTTCTCTATGATCGAAACTTTAAGCCTTGAACAGCTGGCCGCAAAATCTGACCTGATCGTTTTCGCAAACGTACTGGGTGTTAAAAACACGGGCCAGCTTCCTGAAGGAGTGGGAGTGGTAGCTAATTTGATTGAAATTACCGAAGTATTGAAGGGTGATTTGAGCAAAGGAGAAAAGGTTAAAATCAAGACCTTTGCCGGAGTTGAAGACAGTGCTGCCTTTTCTGAAGGAAAAAAATACCTTCTGTTTCTACAAAAACAGGATGGATTCTATGTCATAACCAATTCTATTCAGGGAAGCTGGGGCATTGCTGAAGATGGCAGCTTTACCGGCATGGGAACCGGAAAAAATCTTGCCGACGTAAAAAAAGCCATTTCTGCAAAACCGTTGAAATTTCAGCCTAAAGTGCCTGATTTGCAGCTTTGAATCAGATAAAAAAAAGGGCCGCCTGGTGTAAGGCGGCCCCTTTTTTATGGCTTATTATCGATTGGATCAGTCACCGAGAAGGCCCAGAACGGTGGTTCTGGTTTCATCCTGCATTTTGAAGGCCTTGATTGCCACTTTCGATTGTAGTTCTGCTTTTGACAATTCTATAATCTCACGGGCCATATCTGCGTCTTCAATACGCGACTGAGCCGCTGTGCTGTTGACCAGTTCGCTGCGAAGGCTGTTTATCTCAGAGCTGATGCCGTTTTGAACTGCGCCAATACTGCTGCGCTGAGATGTTACCTGATTAATTGCCTGACTTACCTGGCCAATTGCCGAGCCGGCAGATTCTGTTGTTCTTAGATCGATGCTTTCAACTCCGAGGCTGGCAGAATTCATTGCCGAGATAGCGAAGTTTTCGCCATTTTGCAGCTGTATGTCAAGAGAACCGTCTAAAAGGTTTCTTGTGTTGTAGTTGGTGTTGGCTGCTGTTTGGTCAATCTGTTGCCTGAGCTGATCGATTTCAAGCTGGATCACTTCGCGATCTGAGTCAGTCAGGGTCGAATTAGCGGCCTGAACTGAAAGCTCGTTCATTCGTTGTAACATATCGCCGGTTGAACTTAGCGCGCCTTCTGCGGTCTGCAGCAAAGAAATCTCGTCCTGGCGGTTGGCAATTTGCACAAAAAGACCACGATTTTGTGATTCCAGGGCCATTGCCATCGAAAGGCCTGCGGGGTCATCGCTGGCCCGATTGATTCTTTTGCCGCTCGCGATTCGGTTCAGCGTTTTGCTGGTAGATTCGTCTGCTTTCAGAAGAGAGCTATGGGTTCTTGAATAATTGCCCGTTTTGCCTATCATAGCGTTCACCTTCTTAATAATATGTGTTCTTATCTAAATATAATGTACAAAGCGGATTTCGTCCAGAAAACAGAATTAAAGCTATTCGGCGAGATCCTGTAGAGCTTCTTCTTCACTGGGGTAAGCATCGCCCATCTGCAGCAGGCCGACCATCTTGAAAACGCCCATAGTCAGTTCGCTCAGGCCCACAAAGGCGAGCGTGCCACTTTTTTCGTCAACGATGATTTCACTTATTTCAATGATCTGCGCAATGCCTTGAGAATTTATGACTGGCGATTCGCTCAAATCGAGAATGAATTTCTGGAAACCTTCCGGCAGGGCTTTTTGCACGGCTTCAAAAAGAATCGCACCGCCGTTTTCATCAAGATAGCCGTTGGAACGAATTATAAAAACGCCATTTTTTTTGTCTGTTTGTAGAGTGAAGTTAGTCATGGACGAATGTTAACTCTTAATCTATGAGCTTGTCAATCCTATAGAGCGGTGAGCATGTCAGCTAAAAGAACCGGGCCTTCTTTGATAATTTTTACCTGGGCATGAAACTGTTCGCCCTGATTTGGTAATTTGCCGAAACTTTCGGGAATTTTGAGTCTGTATTTTTTCTTGTTTTCAAGAGAATTTTCGATTTCAATAAGGCGCTTCTCGTTATCTACGTAAGAAATTGTGCCTTGTACCATAACGGTTTTGTTAAGCAGGCGAGATTGCGCGGGTTTCGATCTTACCCCTGAAAGCTTTGAGTTTGAATCAGGGGCGAGAAAGAGAAACCAGATCAGGGCGGTAAGAATTATGCCTATCGAGTAGGCAACCACGGTGAACCTTGCCAGACCTGCATCTATGACAATTCCCTTTTCTGGTTTCTCGCGAATCTGTTGAATTTTTTCGAGACGATAAGCCTGGCGCTGTGATTGAAATTTTTCTTCTTCTTCAAGCTTTTGAATCGCTATTCCATACAATTTCTGCTTGTCGAGGGCATTCTCGCCAGTGCTGAGCTGATCGGCCATGGCTGCGACCAGTTCTTCATAAAGACTTTTTCGAGAAGTTTTGCAGGCTTTCAGATCTGAGTATAATTTGTAAAACAACTCTTCGTCAGCATTTGATCGAAGCAAAGAGCATATTTGCTGCTGGTTTTCGGGGTCGCCTTCAAGCTTTAAAGCCTTGATGAGCAGATGTCTGACCGATTGAAAGTCGAAATGACCGCAGCATAGAATAGCCTGCTTTCTTTGCAGCGGCTGAACTGAAAAGAGCATTTTTTCAACCAGGGCAATGGCCTGCTGCTTGTCGAAAAGGGCAAATACTTTGATGGCAGCCTCTCTGACATCGTCTGAGCTGTGCTTTATAAACTGAGGCAGATAAGGAGAAAGCTGGTCAGGGTCTATTACGCTCAAACAATCAATTGCCGCAGCGAGAACTTCTGAATTTTCGCTTTTTAAAGCCTTGGTGGGAAGTTGAACCTGTTTTTTATCACCGAATCGTTCTATTGCCTTTAAAACCATGACTTGTTGAGGTACTGAAAGTTCTTTGAAATGCTCCTGGGCAAAAGCGAAAGATTGGGTGAAGTTCTTCTCATCGATTGAGTTGGCCAGCCCGATTTGTTGCTCAGCTTCATGTTTTTCAGGAGGCTGGTCTGTTTTTTCAGGGCTTTCGGGAAGGCAGCTTCTATAATACTGCGCAACCCTGGCTTTGCTTTCTTCATCTTTCTCTTTTTGCAGGTAATTTTCGATCAATTCTCTGGCTTCGCCAATATTGTAACGAACCAGGTCACAAAGCTTAATCGCCGCTTTGAGTCTTGTTTCTGCCGCACCTGATTTAAGGCCAAGGCTGTACCTTTCGATAAACAGTTTCAGTCGCTTTTGCTTAAAATGGTTTTCAAGAACCTCGAGCATCTGTTCGGGGGTGGCTTTAACTATCTTGGCCTGATAAAGAGAGGTTAAAACTCCCTTAAGAATATTGTCGATCAGCTGAAACTTCGTGCCGACGCAGGCTTGTCTTGCTTCAAGCAGTCGGGCCGGAACCTGCCCGTTAGGGTTTGCCATGAAAAGAAGCCCTGCTTTTTTGATTAGATCAGGATCCTTTTCCATGCTTATAAATCGCAGCATCAGAGTTTCTATCTGCTTGAACGGAAAAAAGTAAGCATGAAAAAGAGCCGCCTGTTTTTCGCTTTCGACATTTGAAAAAAGCATGGATTCAAAGTGTCTTAAAGCTTCTGTGGGGTCCCAGCGGTGAAGTAGTCTTACCGCTCTCGATCTGATGCCGAAATTCGGGTTGACCAGAAGAGGTACAATGAGATCTTTAAGTCGATCCGGCGCAATTTTTTCCAGAGCTTCGACCGCAGAGCTCAAAACTCTGGGGTCGTGATGCCGGCAAAGCATTTCTATGTCGGCAGCATTTTCGAAAGAGCCGAATTTTTTCAGAAACTTTAGTACCGACGGTAAAAGCTCTGCTGAAAAAGACGTCCAGTTGGCTTCTTTCAGGCTTATAACCACTAAAGGAGCATCGGTTCGCTTTACTGACTCGAGCATTATTGCCAGCTTCATTTCATCGCGGTCAGGGTCCTTCAACAGTTCTTCTATTTCTGCGGCGGTGGCTTTGCTCTTACCAGACTGACCAAGACGCGCAAGAACTTTAAGCATGTGAAATCTGATTCCAGGGTCTTTTTCCTGGTCTATCAGACTTCTTAAGGCTTGTTGTTGTTGATCATCCCAGGTTAGATCCTCGATTCTTGACAGCGCTGAAAACCGGATCGATGGGTCCGGTGATTTCAGGTCAGCAAAAAATTCTTTAACTGGATCCATTTAAGGATTTCTGACCTCTTCATATTCATTTTCAAGCAAGGTATAGCCTGATTTGAAACCAAGAGCCAGTCGCATCATGTGCTCAGCGGTGGCTCTTTCTTTGTTGGCAAGCATCAGAAGAGCGATGTTGCGAAGAACATATCTTTGCAGAGGGTTTTTTCTGTTTGAATAAAAGGCTTTTTTCAAATAATCCTCGGCAAGTCTTTTCTGGTCCATGCTCCAGAAAACCAGGCCCTTCAGATTCAACGCGGCGATTTCAAGATTTTCAACCAGTTCCGAATTGAAGTTTCTGGCTTCAGTTTCGAATCTATCGATGAAATTGCGTGCCTGTTCATAGTTTTTGTCGAGAAATGATCTGGCAGCAAGCACGTAAAGACCATTCAGCTGATCAAACTTCTTTTTCTGCAGGTCTATGCCCGATTCGACAAGATTCTTTTTCAGGCCGGGATCGGCTTTAATGTAGTTTTGTAATTTTTCAAACATTTCTACGTCGGTTTGAGCCTGATAGGTCGTAATTACAGGGTCATCATAAAAAACCGGCCCTTTGAATTTATTACCGGGGGCCAGCTGTTGATGATAATTAAGCCAGATTGCTTTGTCGAGGGGGCACAAAGATTCTTGTTCAAGCAGAGCGAAAGAAATTTCGCTGTATCTTTTGGTTACTCTCGGCCAGTTATGCAGCGTTTTTATCATAGCTTCGGCCTGATCGGGATGCGTTTGTCTGATTTGCTGTTCAAGGGCTGTGAAAGGTACATTCAAGACCGCTTCTGCTATTATCGAACCCTGGGCAAGATATGAAGTGGGCCTGACTTTGAAAGCAACCGATGCCTTGTCGCCTGCTTTGATTTCTTTAACAAATTTTTCTTCGCTGTCGACGATCCAGTTTTCCGGACAGATCAGGCGAATCCTTGTGTCCTGCAGATCACCGATTAAAGAACTTATTCTAACCGAGGCCGTAACATCGGTATTGATCTTCAATGTTGAATCGAGAACTATTTCAAGCCGATACCATTCCGGAAGCTGAATTGTTGCGGCCGTTGCCGACCAGGTTGTAGCAAAAACAAGTAATATGGCGAAAATTATTCTTGAACTGAATGACATCATTTGGCTCCTTAGCGTTTTTGCAGGCATTAGTTGATTTTCAGACCCTTCTTTTCCTCTTCGGTAAGAAGCTCTTCGTCTTCTTCCTGGGAATCAGGATCGTTTTGTTTCGGTTGATTCGATTTCTCACCGGGAACTTTTTTTACCGGTGCGAATTCATCAGAATGTTTCTGACCGTTATAAACCAATTTCATGAACTGGGGAAAGGTGTCATCGACAATGTGCAGAATTATCATCATTGCCAGATCAAATTGCGCCCTGGTCAGGGTGCCATCTTCGAGAATGTGTTGACAGCAGGCTGAAAGAGACTTTCCGTCAGGCCCGATTTCAAACCTGATATCGAGGATTTCGCTGGTAACCTGCATGATGAACCTGAAAATTTCAAGTCTGTTCAGGTTCACATTTCTGATGTAATTCGGAACGCGAAATATGACATGACCGTTATGTACATATATAAGCAGACGAATGGTCAGGTTTCGCGCCTGCATGAACAATTCGACTGCATCATCGCCGATAACGTTGTAACGAAGATTGTCCTGGGTTAAAAACTCTTTTATGTCGCTAAGGGCCTTTTCAAGGGCCATTGCCGACAGGTTTTCTTTTCTGTCGTCTGTCATTGTCTTACCTCGGCGATAATTCGGTTAACATTCTCTGATGATATACCAAAGGCTTTGCTGGCGAAAACCAATATTTTCTTTTCGGATTCTTCGATTACCTTGTCTCTGGCTGCTGCTCGTACCAAGCTTTTAAACAACCTTTCGGGCTGAAAACCTTTTGGCTCTCTTTCAATGAATGGATTGGCGCAAACCTGGCGCCTGATTTTATTGATGATTTCATTGTAATCTGAATCAGAAATCTCAAGCAAATTGCGCAGTTTGGTGACGATTTTCTTTTCGTTTGCTTCTATCTGACCATCACGCATAATTTCAAGAATGACCAGAGAAAAAAATTCAAGCGCAGTCAATGGGGAATGTCCGGCTTCTTTGTCCTGAAGCTTCAGGTCAGGTCGTTCGGCCAGAAGTGCAGAAACGGCATTGTACAGTTGCAGATGCTTCAGTTTTTCTGAGTGCTTTTGAATGCGACTTAGCCTGCTTCGGCACCAGCCAATTATTTCTGACTGATGGTATGTGTTCTGGCATTCTGCAAGTAGCTTTCTCATGCTGTTTATTGCCCCGAAAAAAGCGCCGTTCAGAATAAAGCTTTCAGTGCTGCTCATCATCTGTATGGTTGAGGTCGAAGTAAAATGGCTGTTGCACGAGATCAGCCTTTGCGAATATTCTTCCAGACCGAGTTTGCCAAATTCTGCGGCTTGTTTAAGTCTGCTCATGACCGCAGGCAGAGAAGAGTAAAGCTGTAAAAGCTTCAGGTTTATTCTCAGATAATCGGTATCTAAAACGTTGCGATTGTTCATATATATTTCGCTTAGCTTCAGTAGCGCGTTTAAATAAAACTCGTCCTGATGCAGAGCTTTTTTATAGAGCTTTTCGGCCTCGTTTTCACGCCCGGTTTTGTAATAAAGAGTGGCCAGATTGCTTAAGGCTTCAGGGCAGTCCGGATTTAACTCAATCGAAGCAAGATAGCTTTTCTCGGCAAGTTCATTCTGCCCTGAAAGGCGGTGACATAGACCTGTCAGATTGTGGGCCCGATAAAGGCCGGGTTTGATTCGCAGGGCCATTTCATATGAAGCGATCGCTTCAGGTAGCTCGCCTGAAGTCTGTTGCTCGATGCCTTTGAAGAAACAGCCTGAAGTATCGAAGCTTTCGTCTTTAAAAATGGTGGTTTCTGTAATGTGTTTTTCGTCTATCGAAATGGCGGCAACTGCAAGGCAGGGGCTGGAAAAAAGCTCTTCAATTTTTGCCTGCTCTGCAAGACAGCGTGCCAGAACCGCGCCGGATTTGAATGAAAAAAGAATTATTTCGTGTTGGCCATCACTTTGGGCAGACAGCAAAGAGAGATTGTCCTGCATCCAGTCGTTCCAGGTTAGAAGCGGGGCGTTCAATTCCAGACAGGGGTATTTACCGGTTCTGGCCAGACGAATTTCAATATGCATCTATTACTCTTTTCTATTCAGGGTTGTGGCGGAAACTTCATTCCTGTCAGCCCAACGGCGGTATCATAGGCATAAATCTCGGTGATGCCCCATTTGCCGACTCTTTCAAGCTTCATCTCTATCTGCTCGGTCAGCTGTCGATCTATTCCGTTGCTGTCAGTATAGCTGCAAGA
>JASURT010000055.1 GCA_030446435.1 Candidatus Ozemibacter sp. | reverse complement strand
ACAAAATTCTGGGTTACCCTTCTCGAAAACTGGTGGCAGAATGGCCAATTAGACAAAATCACCGCTGAAGGTGAATTCATCGTCAAGGAAACGAAGAGACAACTCGAGCAGGGCGATGACAAGAATCTTCAGCAGGCCCTGGTCATTGTTGCCAGAAGCTTTTATCGCCAGCAGGACTTTCCTTCAGCAGACAAGTTTTTAAAATATGCCTCGATGATCAGGCAGAACAACGAAGAGTTGTATTCTCTAAAACGAGAACTGAAAGCCAAATCTGAAGAAGCAGCCAAAAAGCTTATAGAAGAAGCACGCAAAGAAACCGACAATGGCAACTTTGAAAAAGCTCTTAAAATTCTTGAACAGGCAGAAAAGACTTCAAATGCCTCTGAAGTTCAGGACATGGTCGACAAGATTCAACGTGAGTCAGGCATTAGAAAATTTCTAACTGATGCAAATGCTTTAAGACAGGCAAATAAGCACGAAGAAGCCCTTGAAAAACTCGAAGAAGCTTCGATGCAGTTTCCTGAAGACGAAAGAATTGCCAACCTTCTTGCCGTAGAAAGCAAGGAAGTGGAAAAAATACATAACGAGCAGGCCGAAAAAAACGCGAAAATTATCGCCGAGAAAAAACGGCGGCTCGAGATAGCCAGAAGATTGCGCCTATTCGTTCAGGAAGGCAAAGAGCATGAGGATCAGAAAAACTACGACATTGCCATTATAAGTTATGAAAAGGCTTTGAAAATCACTCCTGAAAATGAAGAGCTCAAGAAAAAGATCGCCAACCTGAAAGAGCTTTCGGCCAAAGAAAAAGAACGGCAAAATGCATTTGCCATGGCCAAGGCTGATCTCGAAAGCTATTTTTCAAATGACGACTTCAATTCAGCCTACGATAAAGGTAAAGAGATAGAAGAGCAGTTTTCAGAAAACAAACTGCAAATAGCGCCAATAATGGCTGAAATATGTCTTAAGCTTGAAAAATTTGCAGAAGCCAGAGAATACGCGATGCAGTTTGAAACTGTTAAGGAAGAAGAGCTTCTTTACAACTATATTCGCGGCATGGCGGCCTATCACAATGGCGAAAACGAAATAGCCCTGGAATATCTCAAGAAAGTTGACGAAAAAGATTCTTCGTTCAGGCCCGGCATGAGCTCTGTCATCTGGAAGATTTATCTTTACAAGTTCCAGCTCGGCATTTACATCTTTCTTCTCATTCTTATTTTTCCGCTGATCAGGTTCGCCAAAGAAGCAATGGCGTCTTTTAAAATGAAATCGATCTTACGAAAAATAGAAAAAATCAGAGAAACCGGAGATTACGAAGCCAATCTTTCATTTCTTGAAGAACGCTTTGCCAAAGAAGATTGCCCTAACCCGAAACAGGTTGCGGTAATGTTTGCTGAAGCTTTATTAAGAACCGGCAATGCGCAACGCGCCTATGATATCGTTTCTAATCTTTTAAAAAGAGATGCCAAAAACCCGCATGCAAAAAGAATCGCCGGCGAATCATGCCTGATTCTTGAAGATAGTTCTCCAATCGGCATGGAACACATACAAAACCTCTATAAAATGGATGAAAGCCGCAAAGACGTGGTTGAATATCTGGCCCGGACTTACATGAGACTGCAGGCAGACCACAAGCTCGCCCAGGACTTCATTCTCAAATTCATTTCGCTTAACCCCGGCGATGCCGAGGCAGTGGTTTTTCTCGCCGACATCTACATGAAAAGACAAAGCTATTCACAGCAATCGCAGAAAATTTTTGAACGTGCAATCAAAATCGCCCCTGAGGTTCCTGATTATTACGAAGCTTTGATTCAGAACCATCGCAAACTCGATAATCATGAAGAAGCGCGGAAAATTACCGAAATCGCGCGCTCGAAGTTTCCTGCTGAACCAGCCTTTATGGAAGGTTACGAACCCAGCCCCGGCCCGGGTTCAGGCATGCGAATCGGTCTAAAAAACCCCTCTTCAGCATATCCTGACTACGATAACATTGGAGCAGCGACAGCTCCTGCTTCAGCAAATCCAGGCGGTTACCCCGACTACGACAGTATCGGCAACGATACTGATTCAGCCGCGACAAACCCCGGTGGTTTTCCTGACTATGACAGTATCGGCGAAGACGACACCCCTTTGCCGCCCCGCAAAGAAGAACAACCAGAGCAGCCCCCACAGCAACCGGCATTTTCAGGGCCGGCCAAGGTCTGCCCTCATTGCCAGGCCCAGAATTCAGTTAAAGAATATTACTGCGCGAGCTGCGGCAAACCCTTATAACTCCAAGCGCTGTCACTTCGAACCCATTCGCGAGCCGCATCAAGCGGTCATTGAGCTTGTCGAAATGCCGCCGTTAAAGAGACCATCTAGCATGTTCACGAGTCCTTTAATCAAGCAATACTTCAAGATAGAAAAGAGGCTGACTCTTGCGAGACAGCCTCTTTAGTCAAGAATCAAATTTAATCAGTATCTGATTATTTCTTACCTTTTTTAGCGGGCTTCTTAGCTACTTTTTTGGCCGCGCCTTTCTTTACGTTCTTTTTAACGAAATCGGCAACGATTTCAGCGACTGAAGGGTTACCAATTTCCTGAAGCTCGTAACCAACTCTGAGAATTGGTTTTTTAACCTTAACGACTTTGGTGATATCGATCGGAGTGGCAGACACTACCATATCGCATTTGCAGGCATTGATTGTGGCTTCAAGGTCAGCAACCTGTTTTTTGCCATAACCCAGAGCCGGAATGAGATCACCGATGTGTGGGTATTTTTCGAGGGCTTTGAGAATTGTGCCTTTGAAGTATGGTTTAGGATCGATGATTTCGCCTGCGCCATATTTCTGAGCTGCAACGATACCGGCACCAATTGTCATTTCACCATGAGTAAGAGTTGGGCCATCTTCGATTACCACAACTTTTTTGCCTTTGATTTTCTGACCACCGTCAACGAAAATCGGGCTGGCGGCGTCGATAATGATGGCGTCGGGGTTCATTGCCATGACGTTTTCGCGAACATAATTAACATCTTCGGGGTAAGCGCTGTCGATTTTGTTGATAACTACGACATCAGCAGTATAGATGTTGGCTTCACCAGGATGATAAGCAGCTTCATGGCCTGGGCGGTGCGGGTCGGCAACGACGATTTTAAGATCAGCCTGGAAGAAAGGCAGGTCATTGTTTCCGCCATCCCATACGATTACGTCAGCTTCAGCTGAAGCCTGTTTTCCGATTTCTTCGTAATCTACGCCAGAGTAAATCACTGCGCCCATATCGATATGAGGTTCGTATTCTTCTCTTTCTTCGATGGTGCATTTATGTTTATCGAGATCTTTATAATCAGCAAATCTCTGACAGATCTGCTTTTTAAGATCACCATAAGGCATTGGGTGACGAATGGAAACGACTTTGAGTCCCTGGGCTTTGAGAGCCTTAACAACGGCACGGGTAGTCTGAGATTTACCGCATCCGGTTCTAACGGCACAGATAGAAATTACCGGCTTAGAGCATTTAATTGCGGTGGGTTCAAAACCAAGCATCTTGAAAGAAGCGCCGGCAGCGATAATTTTGCTGGCATGATGCATGATATATTCATGAGGAACGTCACTGTAGGAGAAAACCACTTCTTCAACCTTGTGCTTTTTGATAAGGTCGATAAGCTTTTCTTCGGGTTCTATCGGAATACCCTTCGGATACCCTTTACCGGCCAGTTCTTTTGGATAAACACGGCCTTCGATGTCGGGAATCTGTGTTGCAGTGAATGCTACTACTTCGTAAGCAGGATTGTTCCTGTATACCAGGTTAAAATTGTGAAAATCGCGCCCTGCAGCGCCCATGATGATGGTTTTTATTGCCATACAACATCCTTTCCGAATAAAATTAGGCCCGACCTGAACGGTCGGGCTTTTTTCTCTTTAATGATTACAAGTTGTGCAAGATCCTGATGAACAGCTCGAACAGGACGAAGACCCGCTGCTGTCACCGAAATCGAAACTGGTTCTATTGCCAGAGGTTGAAAATGAAGACATTTTTTTCACTACATTCTTTGCTGAGCAATGCTTACAAGTTACTTCTTCAAGATTATCCTTTAAAGAACACAGCTTGTCAAAGGTTTTTCCGCAATCCCGGCACAGAAATTCGTATATGGGCATCTTTAACCTCCCGTAAGGGCTTATAGATTGCATTTTTAACAATCCCTGCTGCTTAAATTAATGCAGCGGCCTGAAAAATGCTATCACACCTGTTACAGTAGGTCAATTCAGAAAAAACCGGCTGCTAAAGCCCGTATTTTTCGATCTTTGACCTTAGCGTATTACGGGTAATACCAAGATAGCCTGCTGTCTGAACCTGGTTCCATTTATGCTTTTCAAGGGTTTGAAAAAGCAGTTCTTTTTCAACCTGTTCCATTACCGCAGAATATGCGCTACCTGCAACTTCTTCGGTAAGCGAAACTGATACAATCTTTCTGATGCTTTCAGGAACAGAAAAAGCAGAAGCATCAACCTCAGCACCAATCACTTCTTTTTCCTTACGACTTTCGCTGACTGTTCCGTTCTCTGTCATGAAAGAAACCGCAGGCAAAGAAGCCGGCTCACCAGATGCGACCGACTGAGTACCGGTGTCGGCTTTGGGAACTCCCTTCAGTCTTACTTCAACCGGCAGATGTTCGGGCAAAATCACCTGATCTCTGCTGAGAGTATAGGATTGCTCAACCGCATTTCTCAGCTCACGAACGTTTCCAGGCCACGAATAAGCAGAAAGAACGGCGATGGCTTCATCAGAAAGACTTTTTGGCGAGCCTTTTCGCTGTGATGCCAGTATTGAACAAAAATAGCGAGCAAGAAGTGGTATATCTTCAGGGCGTTCACGCAAAGGCGGAAGCTTTATTTCTATTACCTTGATACGATGAAAAAGGTCTTCTCTGAATTTATTTTCAACAATGGCCTTGCGCAAATTCTTGTTTGTGGCCGCCACTAGTCTGACATCGACCTTAATACGCCTGTTGCCGCCAACCCTTACGATCTCTCTTTCTTCAAGAACACGCAAAAGTTTGGCCTGCATTTCAAGATTCATGTCGCCGATTTCATCGAGAAAAATGGTTCCGCCCTGCGCCAATTCGAACATGCCGGGTTTCGATGAATTTGCCCCGGTAAATGCGCCTTTTTCATAGCCAAACAGTTCTGATTCCATAAGACTTTCGTTAATTGCGGTGCAGTTTATGGCCCAGAATGGTTTGGCGGCACGGCCTGAATTGTAATGAATGGCCTGGGCCACGAGCTCTTTGCCTGAACCCGATTCACCGGTAATCAAAACGGTAACGTCTTCCTCAGAAACCTTGCCAATGAGTTTGTAAACTTCCTGCATCGCAGGGCTGTTGCCCTTAAGAGCGCTTGATTTGGGAGCCTGGGTTCCGATTTCGGCTTCGACTTTGGACTTTCTGGTGTTCAACCCTCTTGAAACCAGAAGCAGGCATTCGTCAATGTTGAACGGCTTGCTTAAAAAATCATAAGCGCCAAGTTTCATGGCGGTAATGGTGGTTTCCATGTCGGTATAAGCAGTCATGATGATGACCTGGGCCTCAGGATCGAGTTCACGAATACGCTTTAGTACCTGCAGCCCATCCATCTCGGGCATTCTGATATCGACAAGAGTGATATCGGGCTTGAAGCTTTCGAAAAGACTAAGCCCCTTAATACCGTTCTCAGCAAGCATAACTTCATAACCTGCTTTTTGCAGAGCTTTTTCAAATGCCCACCTTACACTGTGCTCATCATCTACTACCAGAATTCTTGCATTTCCAGCCATTTTAAACTCCTTGTTCAGAAACCTCGGTTGTCTCCCTTTCCCTGTTTTTTCGTCGGGATCTCTTGTTTGTTTCTGTAGAAACAGGATCGATTATGCTATCACCGTAAAGAACCAGAACCCTGCATTCGGGATTTACCCGATTCAAACCTGCACGAATCTGACTTTTCATCATTTCAAGACTGTAGCGCAAAGAAGTATGAAAGAGTAAAAGGTTTTCTACTTCGGCTTCTTTGGCCATTTCCAGGACTTCGTCGAGATAAGAATGCTGCTGAAAATTTCTTTCATCATCTTCTACGCTAAGATAAGTGCATTCATGGCAAAGAAAATGGCTTTTGCGAACGTCATCGGGATTGATGGGTCTTGAATCACCGCCATAAGAAAAGATGATCTTTTCGACATCTTCGGCCACCTCATCTTTGCCGTGAGCCCAGATTGCCGCATTGATGTCCTTTTGCGGCAAACCCACATATTTGTCTTTCAGCTTGCGACGTATTTCGATGACGTTATACCCAAGACTTAACTGACGCCCTGAGTGCTTGGTTTTAAAAGTACGCATGAAAATGCGACTTTTCTGATCTTCAAGCTCTATTTCTTCGTTTTCTGCAATGGGGATCCATTCGAGTTGAAATGACAACGAATTCTGGGTGCGCGCAAGATAATCCCTTATCAGATCGATCAGGCGGTTGTTCTGCGGAAAATATATTTTCAGGCTGGCAGTTTGATCGCCTGCCCCAAGATTTCGTATGTTTAAAAGATTGACCAGGCCGGCTATATGATCGGCATGACCATGCGACAAGAAAATGCGCCTTATACCAAAAACCCGGTTGTACAAGCTTGTAGCTACACCTTCGCCTGCATCAAAAAGAATATTGAATCTTCGATGATAAATCCAGGTTGAAAACAGCGCTCTGGAAAACCCGCGAAGTTGGTCTTGAAGTGGTAATTGTGGGGTGGTCATTAAAATCCTTCCAGTGAATCGCAATAAAAAGTTGAGCTAATTTAACATATTTGCCTGTCTCTCTGCCACGATAAAAATACCTATGTCATTTTCTCTGCACCTTTTCTTTTGACAACCTCAGGGTTGAGAAGCCAGAATCAGGAGTCACTGAATTTGCGTAAGCGGTGCAATTACCTGCACGAATATTTTGCCGCAAGTATCATCGCTATTTTTGGGTTTTAAGAAAGTGTTTACCTTGACCTGCTAATTATGGTAATTTTGCTATTAACAACCCACCTCAAAGGAGAGGAAAAATTGAGTAACAACCTGAAAGAACAGATTGAATCGAAACTCAAACTTTATATTCATCGATTTATAAGATATGCCGGGTTTTCGCATCTGACACCTGAAAGAAAAGAAATTCTCGCCGGCACTTTCGCCTATCTCAAAGATGGTAATGATCTGATTCCTGACGATGTGCCCAACATTGGCTATCTCGATGACCTGATGGTTTTCGTAGAAGCCGCCAAGCATTTTCTCTCTTCAGGAAGCCCGATTTCGGGTGTCTGCAATCCCCAGGAAGTTCTTGAAGATCTGCAGTTCATCGAAAAAAATTCGGGTTTGATGTTTGGTGACCAGCATTTTTCGATCGAAATAATTCGTAAACTTGGCAAAAAGCATGTCGACGAGCTGCCTCAACTCACGCAGGAAATCAAAAACAAATATAAAGATTTTGGAGATTTAGAAAATGTTGAAGAATAAAAATTATTTTTGTCTTCTTACCATCGCGCTGTTAATGCTTGGTTCTATTGCTTCAGCACAGATTTTCACCCCATTGAACGAGATTATTTCTTCCCCCGAATCTTTCGAAGGAAAGTTCGTTACGGTTAAAGGTAATTATTACGGCTGGCAGAAAGCTCCCGGTTATCCGCCGGTTACAAGATCAGACTGGGTTCTGGGCAGTAACGACGAAAAGACGATTTACTGCACCGGCCAACTTCCCCAGACTTTTGACCCCATGTCCCGCAATTCGATTGGCAAGCCGATTACCGTTCTGGCACAGGTCAGATGCAAAGACAAGAGACCCTTTCTAGTTGTTGAAGAGATCAAAACCATCAACCTTCAGGTTGAGAAGATGGTTTCTGTAGCACAGATCATTTTCGACCCTCTGGCCATGAGAGGTCGCTACGTCGGGCTTCTTGGCGTGCTTGCCAAAGGCTACGGGGTAAAGGGCGATCGTATGTATCTGCTGGCTGACCCGACCGGCGCAATCAAGCTTGGACGCCTTCCTAAGCTTTACCCCAAAGGAACGATTCTTCATCTTAAAGGCTATATAAGAATCGACAAAGATGGTTTGCCAATGCTGGATGAAATCGAAATCATCGATGCCCGGGTAGATTAAAAGACCATAATAAAGAAAAGGCTCGAATCCTGGTTGGGTTCGAGCCTTTTTTATTTGCCAGATTAGGACAGTTTTTTTCAGGAAGTTGAAGTCTGGTCAGCCTGTTTTTTCTTGAACTTTCGCACAAAAATCATAAAACTCTTGAGAAACCCGAAAGTCAGACCATAAAGTGCGAAGCCCCAGGTCATGAAGAACAATGTCATCGGAGGATTCACGACCAGAGCGATCAGCGCAAGCAAAACCATAAGCTTTCGTTTACCGCTGGTTTTTGGAGTCTTTTTCATTGCCGGGTATTCGACCTTGCTTACCATCAGAAATGAGGTTATCAGAACCACTACCGGAATAACATAGTTCGGAATTTTCAGAAAATTGATGAATTGAAGCTCAAAAATCGTCAGAGTTGCAAGTATTCCGGCACCGGCAGGAATCGGCAAGCCTTCGAAAACATCTTGTCTTGAAGGAGGCGTAATATTGAATCTCGCAAGTCTAAGGGCACCACAGAGCATGAAAATGCCCGAAATTACCAGGCCAAGAATTCTGTCGTGCTCGAGGTATCTTGTATAAACAAGAAAAGCCGGTGCCACACCAAAACTCACCAGATCGGCCAGGGAATCGAGTTCGGCACCAAACCTCGATGAAACCGAGGTCAGTCGGGCCAGTCTTCCGTCTAATACGTCAAAAACGTTGGCAACCATAATCAGCCAGCCTGCAGCAAGAAATTCACCCTGAGAAGTCGCGACAATCGACAAATATCCGCAGAAAAGATTCATCGAAGTACAGGCATTCGGCAATATAGACAAATGCTTATGCGAGAACCTTTTCTTTTTTGGCGGCTCTTTTACCTGTTCTTTGACTTCTTCAGGAGTTACTTCTGTCATCTTAAGCCCTTCGGGCGATTACGGTCGAACCACCCTGAACCCGCTGACCAAGTTTAACTTCAATTCTGGCATCGAGAGGCAGAAAAATGTCTGTTCTCGAACCGAATCTGATCAAACCGAAGCGATCGCCTCTTTCAACCCGGTCACCAGGGTTCTTCCAGCAGAGAATTCGTCGGGCAATCAGACCGGCGATCTGCTTAACCAGAACTCTGTATCCATCTGCGTCTTCAATACCAATTGCATTCTGCTCGTTTTTCACCGAAGCTTTTGGTTCGAAAGCAGGCAAAAATTCACCGGGAGTATAGTGGCGATAAGCAATCTTACCGCGAATAGGCGCTCGATTTATATGCACATCAAAAATCGAAAGAAAGATACTTACTCTTTTGGCCGGGCCATCGATGAACGGCACATGTTCTACCGAATCGATACCGACCACTTTTCCGTCGGCGGGTGAGACGATAAGACTTTCGCCTTGCGGAATGTTTCGTTCAGGATCTCTGAAAAAATACAGAGTAAAAGCCGAAACAAGATAAAAAAGTCGGCCAAGCCATTTCGAAACAGTCGAGAATAACAAGCCAATAACAAACAGAGACCCGGCCATGAAGAAGCCTTCTCTGTGAATCGGACTGCGCATATATAGTCTCCTTGGACAAATAAACTCTGAACATTATAGGTTTGTGCCCTACCCTTGTCAAGCCTGCATATAACTTGTAATTTAACCGCTCATTCAGAAGCTGAAGCTCTGAGACTGCACTATTCAGACTTATTCACCCCTGGCTGGTTTCAGTTGGAAAATAGTTCCTGGAACCAAATCTTGTCAGTTCTGGTTTATATAGGCAATTATTTCGTCCCAGACAGTATTTTGAGCAAACTGGTAATAGAAATATTTCAATGATTCGGGTGAATTATAAGATGAATCAAAAGCGGCTTTGTCAGGTAATCCGATCGATAAACCATTGGCATCGGGAAAAAACCTTTGTGAATGATAATTAACGATAACCGATTTAGAAAAGGCATTTTTGACAAGGTCGGTTTCGATAGCAGTTTCTGGCATGGCATTACGTGTCTGATCCAGCAGATCGAACAAATCACGGTAATCAACTGATTCAAACGCCTGAATTACGTATTCTGGCTTTACATCTTCAGCTTCTACGGTTTTGTGATCTCTGAGGTTTGCAAGAACAGGCCCGAGATTTGCCAGATTGGCATAGATGCGATTGAAATAATTCTGCAACAGAGTTATAAAAGCTGGCAGTTCTTCATTTTTAACCATCGATACCGTTACTGCAGATTCTACAGCACCTTCGAGATAGCGCTTTTTGTAAGCATCGCAAAACAGTTTTCCCATGCTCTCTGCATCTAACTTTTCTGAGCCGGTGCGACCGATGTTTTCAATAATAGAGTCATAAGGAAATCCGCTACCGGGCACAAAAGCCTGTGAAAAAACGCTGTATGCTGCACATTCTCTGAATTCGTATGCAATCTCTATCAGCGCCATGTTACAGGCATCAAAAACCAGAAGATCGAGCTGACGATAAAAACCGTCAAACTGCGTATTGGCACCTTTTAACCAGGCTGCAATTTCAATGGGGTTACCGCGGGTTTCTGAAGTCTGATCAGAAATCAATGAATTGCGCAGGCTGCCCTGATTCTTCCAGCCGTCAGCATGTGAGCTTATGACCAAAGCGTAACGATTGCCGGGAAAAGTTCGCCGTGACCAGGCAACGAAGTCAGCGACTACTGCGGGCGAACTTGAGTCAATATCTGCCATTGAACCAAGTTCCAGCCACTTACCCTTGTCGAGTAGCATTCGCTTCATACCATGAACCGGCACATCTACCTGAACCAGAATTCTGGTTCCGGATGGGATCGAAGAATCTTCAATATCGGCAAGGTTATCGTTGATGTAGTTAGAAAGATTATTGTCACCACCAAAATAGAACATTAAGACCCATTGATTTGGCAAGACCCCTGAAGC
The DNA here is from genome assembly GCA_030446435.1 of Candidatus Ozemibacter sp. GTDB lineage: Bacteria > Muiribacteriota > Ozemobacteria > Ozemobacterales > Ozemobacteraceae > DYKG01. Next base: position 5,725 of record JASURT010000055.1, on the reverse strand, counting down.
ACCGCTGTTAAGCGAATCGGCCATGGCCGTATAAGCACTTTTTACTTCAGCAACCTGATCTAGTGTGGTGCCGGCAAGTTTTTCAGGGTGGCTTTCAAGAACATCAGCGATGGCTTTAACCGTTGAATCTATTTGCGCCACACCGAGAGCTTCAGGGTTTATGCGGCGACCATAGCGGTCGCGCAAAGATCTGGCGATCAGAGACCGTGCGGTGCTGCGTATCGAAATTTCGATCTGCTGTTCGCCAAACAGACCGTTCGAGTCTGCGGCCATATATTCAAGAACGAATCCTGGAAAGTTTTCATTCCTGCAAAAAACCACATACTGGTCGCGAATGCTCATCGGGGTTAAAGAAAATCTGCCTTCCTGGTCAGATTCTCCGGTTACCGAACTGTCATCCTGTATTGAGAGCTTGAACGGTCGATAATCAAGCAAAGAAGGGGTGATTCCGCCAAGAGACGGATGAACAGCCACGTCAGACAACTTTATTGAACCGGTAACGGTTAGATTGGTGGGTATCGGGTAATTAAAAACTGTGGTGGGCGATGATTCTCCTGAACAACCGGCAGCAAAAAGTGCTGCCAGCGTCAGAAGTAAAATACCGATTCTGCATGTAACAGTTTCTAATTTCAGTTTTCCGGCTCCAGATGCGTGGCGCCGCCCATATAGGGGCGCAAAACTTCAGGAATAGCGACTCTGCCGTTCTCGTCCTGATAATTTTCCATGATTGCCAGCCAGGTTCTGCCAACCGCGAGCCCAGAACCATTCAGTGTATGTACCAGCTGGGTTTTGGCTTTTTTCTCGGTGCCTTTGTAGCGAATGGCGGCCCGGCGTGCCTGAAAGTCTTCAAAGTTGCTGCATGAACTGATTTCGCGATAACAATTCTGCGATGGTAACCAGACTTCAATGTCATAGGTTTTTGCCGCAGAAAAACCGATGTCGCCGCTGCTGAGAACGACGGTGCGAAAGGGTAATTCAAGCAGTTTGAGAATCTGTTCTGCGTCGGCAAGAAGCTTTTCCAGTTCATCGTAAGAATCTTCGGGTTTACAAAACTTTACCAGTTCAACTTTGTCGAATTGATGCTGTCTGATCAAACCACGTGTATCTTTGCCATAACTTCCGGCTTCGCTTCTGAAACAGGGGGTATAGGCGGTCAGGCTGATGGTAAGGTCTGATTCTTTCAGAATTTCACCGGCATAAAGATTTGTAACCGGCACTTCAGCTGTGGGAATCAGATAATAATCATGCCCCTGCAGCTTGAAAAGGTCTTGTTCAAACTTGGGCAACTGACCGGTGCCACGCAAGGAATTTGAATTAACCATGAAAGGTGGCAGAATTTCTTTGTAACCATGCTTCTGCGTGTGAGTATCGAGCATAAAGTTTATCAAAGCTCTTTCAAGTCGGGCACCCTGCCCCATCATAATTGAAAACCTTGAACCCGTCAGCTTGGTGGCCCTTTCAAAATCAAGAATTCCAAGATCTGCGCCCAGATCGACATGATCTTTTACCGCGAAGCCGAAATTTTTCGGTTCAGCATATTTGCGAACCTCTACGTTATCGTTTTCATCTGCGCCAACGGGTGTAGAATCAGAAGGCACATTAGGTATGGTCATAAGCAGATCGTTCATGGCTGAATCGATTTCTTCGACATTTTTTTCGAGAAGTTTGATTTTTTCAGAAACCTCTTTCATGCCTTTAAGCAGGTCATCTGCAGGTTCATTGTTAGCCTTGCGCCGACCTACTTCTTTGGTAACCGCATTTCGTTCTGCTTTAAGGCTTTCAGCATCATAAATCGCCTGGCGTCTTTTTTCATCGAGCTCTTCAAGCGGCTGAATCTTTTCAATTACGACTTTTGAGGAATTATCAAGAAAAACCTGTAGAACCTTCTGTCGGTCGTTAAAATCTATTTTTGCCTCTTCAAGAAGCTTGCGATTCTCGGGGTGATCGACACTGGCTTCCCCCCTTTTAATCATGGCTTTTTTAAATTCTTCAGGATTAGAGCGTATCCATTTTATATCAAGCATTGTGAATTCCTCCTGTGTAATTGCCTTCAGAGGAGTAAGAATACAACTATAGCCCGACAGTTTCAAGAGCAAAAAGTAAGGCTTAGAATAATTCGGGCTGCAACTCACCTTTCGGCTCAATACATTCAGGCCGATCATTAGCCGGGTTATTCACGAGTTTATCAATTTTCCAGCATTTCATTCGGGCATCCGGAAAAGGTCTTAACAGTCTTTTCAGCGCGGCCGGTTCTGTTTCATCGTTAAGCCATGTCAGAAGGTCGTCGGGTGCTATGATTACGGGCATACGATGATGTATGCGGCTCATGACCCGATTGGCTTCGGTGGTAATGATGGCACAGGTATCGAGCTGTTCTCCGTCAGGACCATGCCAGATATCCCAGAGGCCGGCAAAGTAAAAATGCTCGTTTTCAGTTGGTGAAAAATACCATGGCTGTTTATCTTTGCCGCTTTTTTGCCATTCGTAAAAACCGCTGGCTGGTATGATGCAACGCCGATAGCGAAAAGCCTTTTTAAAAGAAGGTTTTTGCTCTATTGTTTCGGCCCTGGCGTTGATCATGTTTCTGACATCAGCTGGATCTTTGATGAAAGACGGCACAAGGCCCCATAACTGAAAATCCTGCTTATACTCACCCGAGTCGGGATCTTTGTAAAAAACTATCAATGGTTGTGACGGCGCAATATTGTATCTCGGAGCAAACTTCTGCAACTGCTCTAGACCAAGCAACCTGATCAGCCAGATCAGGTTGCCGGTTAAAGTAAATCTGCCGCACATTACCAGAGCGCAGGTTTTGCCTGGTTCCCTTTGAAAATTTTATAAGCTTTCAGGGCTTCGGCCATGATTCTGATACTTTTTCTCATTTTGTCAGGGGGAACGACCAGCGCCACGCGAATTTCGTTTTTACCAAGTTCAGGGTCACGGTAAAAGGCATGGGCTGGAGTTGCGGCAACGGTTTCTCCGCCAAGATTGAATTTTTCGAGCATAAAATGACAATATTCATTAGCGTCATCGATCTCAGGAAACTTGATCATCACATAAAAAGCCCCCGCCGGACGAGGCGCGACAACATTTGGCAGAAACTCGTCGATGGCTTCCATGGTGGCGTCAAGTCTTTCGCGATAGGTGTTTCTAAGATTTTCTAGAAACTCGGGCTGAGACAAAATTGCATCATAAGCTCCGGCGACACCATACTGCAAAAGATCAGACACGCAAGCCACCGTATGGGCATTTACCAAAGCTATTTTTTCAAGCAAACCTGGTTTGGAAACGACAAAGCCAATTCTTACCCCACACAAAGAAAAAGACTTGCTCGAAGAATCAACGACTATCATTGAGTTTTTGAACTTTTCATTTTCGTCTTCATCAGAGAATTCGACCTGTAACAGGCTGAATGCTTCGGTTTCGCCAAGAATCATCTCGCGATAAACTTCGTCGCCGATAATGAAAAGATCGTTTTTAAGAGCTATTCTTGCCAATCTTTCAACTTCTTCTTTGCTGAATATTTTGCCTGACGGGTTATTGGGGCTGTTAAAAAGAATTGCCTTTGTCTTTGGAGTAATATGTTTTTGAATCTCTTCGTCTGATGGCAGGGCAAAGCCGTCTTCAGCACGGGTCGGAACAGACTTCAACACCCCGCCTGATACCGCGAGAAAACCGATATAAGGCGAAAAGAACGGTTCAATGACGAGAATTTCATCGCCAGGGTCACAGATTGCGAGAAAGGTGTTGCTTAGCGCATGTGAGGCCCCTACCGTAACAAGAACGTTTTCAGTATCTACGACCAGATGTGAAACCCTTCGGCGGTCAAAATAATGATTTAAATATCTGGCAAAAGTTTCACGCAGATATTTTTCGCCGATATAGGGTGCATAATTGATCTGCCCCGTAGAGGCTTTTTTGTTGATAGCCCTGGCAAACTCAGGAATACACTGGATGTCAGGCTGTCCGATATTCAGTTCATATACAGTCTTACCTTCAGCAACCAGTTCTTTGGCAATGGCCATCATTTTTCGAATCGGGCTTGGGGCCAAATATTTTACGCGATCTGCAAATTTTCCCTCATTCATTTCCTTACCCTCGCTTTATGTATTGTGTCCAAATTTTAACGCAAAATCATCAACCTTACAACCGATTCAATTTCACCGAAAAAACAGCCTTGCTCTTTGTGGCAAAATCAGCAGAAAATTGCTGAATTGTCGGCATTTTTTTTGCATTGTTTAAAATTGAAAAAACGAATTTTCAGCCAGAAAAGTAGCTTTGAAAGATTTTGCGACATTTGGCATCAAACTTGCTGTATGCAGAAACAAAATATTTCTCGGAGGAAAACAGGATGCGTAAAAGTTTTATTATCATCGCTTCAGTCATGATTTTGTTTGCCGGTTCAGTCTTTGCTTCTAACCATAGCTCAGCGTTAAAATCTACCAGCAGAATTTTTGGCTGGGGTAATCAGGAAAAAGCTGACAAGCTTAAAGCCCTTTACCCCAAGCTTAGAACCATAGACGAAAACTTTCGCCTGGCCGAAGCAAACCACAACGGTATTTTCAACTCAGGCAAAGATAAATACATCGCCGCCTGCACCCAGATCGTTGCAACGATGAAAGAACTCGCACCGATGATCGATGCAGGCTTTCATCCTGAGCTTGAATCTTGCGTAATTCAGGTAGAACAGGCAAAATTCATTGCCATCAGTGACAGCACCAGAAAAGCCCAGAAAGTGCTTGAAAAGGCAGAAAAGCAATTCATCAAACTTTCAAGACGCTTCTTCAAATAACAAAAAACCGCAAACAATCTTAAACAACAGATAAAAACCGGCCATTTCGACCCATAAACGGGCTGAAATGGCCGGTTTCTTTCGTTTTTAAGGCCGGCTAAAATGATTTATTCAGCGAGATTTGCCGGGATTTGCTTCGAGATAGCTGATGATTGCCGCAACTTTATCAAAATCTTCGTTTTTCGCCGGTAAAAACGACAATGATCCCGGAGTAAGCTGAGGTTTCACTTTCAGCAAGGCGTTTAAAAAGCTTTCGCGCAGGTTGGCCGGGCAATCCTGTCGACAGACAATAATGTCAGATGGAATCTCGGGAGTTTTGGCAAGCACGATCAACTGTTTTCGGGCTTTAGGGTTCTTTATCGACGCCAGGGTTTCTTCAAGGCAGATTCCCGCATCGATTTTTTTTGCATAAACAGCCCGCAAAACACGGTGGTGGTTACCAAGAAACGCGACACGAGAATCTTTATGCGGGTTGATTCCCAGACGTTTCAGAAGATATAAAGGATAGATGTAACCACTGGCAGAATCAGGGTCGACAAAACCGATGCTGTTTCCTTTTACGTCTTCGAGACCCTGCACTTTTCCGTCGGCACGGGCGACAAAAACGCCGCGATATGATGTTGTTTCACCAAATCTGGTTTTAGCAACAGGCATTAAATTATCTTTATCTCGTCTTTTAAGGTAGGTAACGGCACTAACCCAGGCGAAATCGATGCTTCCACGTGCGAGAGCATCGATAACATCAGCATAATTCTTACTTGAAGATACAATACGAACTTCGGGCACCTTCATCTCTTTTTTAAGAAAACCTAATAGTGGCACTGTCTGAGCCATCATCTTCTTAAGGCTTATAAACGGTATTCGCCCGATGCGAACTTTTTTTTCTGACAAATCGATGGGCTTGCCAGGCTCGACGCTCGGCTGCCATTTCTG
>JASURT010000054.1 GCA_030446435.1 Candidatus Ozemibacter sp. | reverse complement strand
GGGCGGGAAAAAACGGTCTGCATTTCTACAAAAGTGGCTAAACTAAAACCGTCTTTTGTGTACAACTTACCGGCCAGATTCAACGCTTCGATAGTGCTGGCAGAAAACGAAGCCACATCGACATCCGCGCGAATTATTTTCACAGTTTCAGGTATATGTTCAGGGGAAAATTTTTCTCGCTGGTCTGTCACCCCGAGATTCTCTGCAATAAAACCATAATCAGGAGGTGTTTCGAGCAGTTCTGCATCATCTGAAACGCCTTCCATCAGCATTAAAACGGGTTTGCCGGCCATACTTTCCTTTATATTGTCATAAAATCGGGCATCTCCAACATGTGCCATGCCCAGAAGTTTAAGCTCGACACCGTCCTTAACAAAAGACTTCTCGGTCGAATAGATTCCATCTGACCTGATACTGACATAGCCCTTTGATGCAGACTCTATATGCGAAGCGACAGAATAAACCCCAAAGCCCACAGCAGCCGGTGGAATGACCAAAGTATTTACCAGAATGAACACCAAAGTTCTTTTCAGGCTGAACCATCGCCCCTGAAGACTATCAGATTCAAGCAACCAGCCACCGGAGCTGCTTTTTTCCCTTATGCATTTCAAAGTCCAGGCAAGAACGAGAAGCTGAAAAACCAGACAAACGGCCAACGACATGGTAGACGGACCAAATGGCGAGGTTACACTGGTAACTAGAAACACAAATGATGGAAAAACTGTCGCGGGCAAAAAAGTGCGTACCGGAATTCTTGCAAATACGCCCAGTCCAAGATAAGCAAGAATTGAAACCAGCCATAAACAAACAGACACAAGCACTGAAAAGCCGGAAAAAACGTCTATGGACAATGCGTTAAGAGCCAGATGGTTTATGGCTGTAGTTACCGCATCAGTCGCAAAAAGAATCAAAAAAAAGTTATAGAAGCTGACGATCATTCTGAATTCCCTGTTGAAAATAATTTGAACCATGATCTTACAACAAATTTATCGACATTGCGATTATCTGCAAAAATTTCTGGTCTTTCTATATCTGCATTCATCCTCTGCTGTACCTTTTTGTCGTTCTTTGTACACATCGCAGAAAACTCACAAAAACAATGGTTAAAGAAAATGCAACTTTGGTCGAAAAGGTTCATGGATTTGTTTGCCTCCTTATTTTTCAGGTCCGGGTTATAACCCGGGTCTTTTTTTTTGCCTCTATTGTGGCAAGAAGAAGCATGATCATAGTAAGATTATTCAACTCTTTCTGAAACGGAGCTAAAAAAATGGAAAAATCAGCGCAAAACTTTTTGTTCAAACTACTTGAAACACCGTCTCCTTCTGGCAACGAAGCAGAATTTCAGAAAGTCTGGATCAACTATGTTAAAAAATTCGCCAAAATAGATACAGATGAAGCCGGAAATGTAATCGCCTCGATAAACCCTGAAGCTGACTTCAAGGTTTTAATTTCAGGCCATGCAGATGAAATTTGCATGACAGTAACGAAAATTGATGAAAATGGTTTCGTCAGGTTCACCAATGCCGGCGGAATCAACCCTCATGTTCTTGCCGGGCTGCAAGTCGAAATTCTAGGCTTCGCCAAAACCATTCCCGGTGTAATCGGGTTTACTCTGAACAATTCGAGAGAACTTCCCGACAAGCCTAAATGTAAAGACTTCTACATCGATTGTGGCGCAAAAAAAGCTTCTGAACTTAAAAAATACATACGAACCGGTGATTATATAGTTTATCGTAGCTCTCCTCAGCTCATGCTCAATGATCGCATTGTCTGCAAGGCGCTTGACGACAAAACCGGTTCTTTCATCGTTGCAGAAGTAATCAGAAAACTAAGTCGAAAAAAAGTTAAAGTCGGCGTCTTTGGTGTCAGCTCTACCGGCGAAGAAACCAACATGCGTGGAGCTTACTTTGCCGGAGCAAGAATTAAACCCAACATCGGCATTGCCTGCGATGTAACCTTCAACACAGACACCCCCGGAAGCGATGAAGGCAACCCTCCGGAAGTAGCGCTCGACAAAGGCCCGGCGTTGTCAGTTGGCAGTCCGGTAAATGTAAAAGTTAATGAGCTGCTTGAAAAGGCGGCCAAAAGATTGAAAATGAATCTTCAGTTCGAATTGACCCCGAGTCGAACCTGCACAGACGCAGATCAAATACATTTTTCGGGCAAAGGTGTACCCGTCGCACTTGTTTCATTGCCGGTCAGATACATGCATTCACCGATAGAAATGGCTTCACTCAAGGATATCGATGCCATAGTCGAACTGCTGGTAGAAACAATTGCCAAACTTACTGGCAAAGAAGACCTCAGACCGGTAAAGCCCTGAAACCTCAGATATAATCTATATTATAGTGAAGGCCGATGCTCTGTTTTCTCTGCAGGGCCGCCTTTACGATAAGATCTGCAACAACCACCAGATGCCGTAGTTCAATAAAATTACGATTGACCCGGTGACGCGAATAGTATTGCTGAATTTCTTCTTTGAGAAGCTGAATACGCCTTTCGGCTCTTATCAGGCGTTCATTGCTTCTTACTATGCCGACATAATTCCACATTACGTGCCTTATTTCATCCCAATTATGCAGCAAAAGCACCTCTTCGCGCGACTTTGCCACCTGCGAGTCATCCCATGGGGGCGCATCTGTCCTGCTGATGCCTTTTGCATGTCGCATCTCAATATGTCGAGCCGCAGAGGTTCCAAAAACAAGACATTCGAGCAATGAGTTACTCGCCAGACGATTCGCGCCGTGCAACCCGGTACAACTGGCTTCGCCTATGGCATAAAGTCCATCGATGTCAGTGCAGCCGTTAAGATCAACCTTCAAGCCGCCGCATGTATAGTGGGCCGCCGGCACCACCGGCACAGGTTCTCGGGTAATATCGATTCCGAATTCGAGGCATTTTTGATAAATATTGGGAAAGTGGGAACGAATGAATTCTGCCGGTTTGAAAGAAATATCAAGCAAAACATGTCTGATACCAAGTCGTTTCATTTCAAAATCAATTGCCCGGGCAACAATATCTCTGGGGGCAAGTTCGAGTCTTTCGTCAAACTTTTGCATAAATCTGCTTCCATCCGGCAGCAGCAGATGAGCACCTTCGCCGCGCATGGCTTCAGTAAGCAGAAATGAACCGGCCTTTGCATGATACATACAGGTCGGATGAAATTGATTGAATTCAAGATTCTCGACGCGACAGCCGATTCTGTGCCCCATGGCTATGCCGTCACCGCTAACCACAGATGGATTGCTCGAGTATAAATAAACCCTGCTTGCTCCGCCGGTTGCGATAACAACGGAACCGGCAAGAAATGTATCGACACGGTCTGATTTGTCGACAAAAATATAAGCCCCGGCGCACTTATGGTCTATTTTTATCAAATCAATGGCAACATGATTTTCGAAAAGACTAATATTTTTTCTACCTTTGGCTGCTCTGATCAAGGTCTGTTCAAGTTCGCGACCGGTGGAATCGCTGGCATGAATAACCCGGCGATGGCTGTGGCCTCCTTCGCGGGTCAGATGATAATCAGATGCCGTTTTTTTATCTTCACGCGTAAACTCGATACCCAGATCGATCAGCCAGCGAATACATTCCGGGCCGTTTTCAACGGTAAACCTTACTGCGCGCTCGTCATTAAGATTAGCCCCCGCGATCAAAGTGTCATTTATGTGTGATTCAAAATCGTCAGAGCTATCCAGAACCGCGGCTATTCCGCCCTGAGCATAAATGGTCGAATTTTCTTCAATACGGTCTTTGCAAACCACCGCCACCGAAAGATTTTCGGGCAATCTTAGAGCGAGCGTCAAACCTGCAGCACCACAGCCAAGAATGAGAACATCAAATTCGTGTTTCATGTAATTTGCTATTGAATCCTGAAATCAAACCGCATAGACAGATTGATTGCTTTTAAATGCTTGGTTAAAGAGCCGACGGAAATAAAATCTACACCGGTAGCGGCAATTTCAGCAATGTTGTGAAGGCCAACATCACCCGACACCTCGAGTTTGGCACGACCTTCATTAATATCTACTGCTTCGCGAATGCCTACGAGACAGAAATTATCGAGCATTATTATGTCAGCACCGGCCTTAATTGCTTCTCTAAGTTCTTCAACTCCCTCCACTTCAACCTCGACCTTCTTGTCGGCAGCGATTTCTCTGGCGGCGCGTACCGCTTCGGTTATAGATCCGCAGGCGGCAATATGATTTTCTTTGATCAGAAAAGCATCGAAGAGGCCAATGCGATGATTGTGGCCGCCACCGCATCTTACCGCATATTTTTGCGCCAGCCTAAGCCCGGGTATGGTCTTTCGGGTATCAAGAAGCCGGGTCTTGCCTTCACCCATTTTTTTTACAAATTCACGGGTTATGGTAGCAACGCCGGAAAGTGTCTGCAAAAAATTCAGAGCGGTACGTTCGCCGGTCAAAAGGCTTCTGGCTTTTCCTGACAAGGTAAAAATAATGCTGTCTGCACCGATTTCATCGCCGTCTTCATAGTTCCACTCAACCTTGACCGAGGGGTTGAGTTGTTTAAAAACCTCGTTTACCCAATCTTTGCCACACAACACCATGTCTTCTCTCGTTATTACCTTGGCCGCAGCAATTCGGCTATCAGGTATAAGCAAAGAAGTAAGGTCGGGTTTATCTTGCAGATCTTCGTGAAGAGCCAGTTTTACCAATTTTGTAATCTGTTCTGAAAGTTCCATAATTCCTACTTTCTGAAATTCACCATGCGCTCGAGAGGAATCAAAGCGCGCTTAATGACATCATCAGGCAGTTCAATTCTGTTATTGAAACTCTGCAAAACCTCAAGCAGGTTTTGCAAAGTATTCATTTTCATCCAGGGACAGTCAGCCTCACATGAAATTCCGCTGCTTACCGAACTGGTTGGGGCAAAAATAAATTCTTTTTCAGGTGATGCCTGTTGCATTTTGTAGAGAATACCGGTTTCGGTTGCAACGATAAATTTTCGTGCAGATCTTTGTTGGCTGGCTTTCAACAGTTGCGAAGTCGAACCGACCACATCGGCCAAAGCGATGACTTCTGGCTGTGATTCGGGGTGAACCAGAACTTCGGCATCTGAATGAATCTGTTTAAGCTCTTCAATTTTGGCAGCGTCAAATTCAGCGTGAACGATACAATAAGCGTTCCACAAAAGCATATCTGCATTCGTATTTCTTTTAATGTAGTCGCCAAGAAACCTGTCGGGAGCCCAGATTATTTTTTCGCCTTTTTGAGCCAGATGCTTCACCACATCCACAGCGATACTTGAAGTTACCGTCCAGTCTGCCAAAGCTTTGACAGCAGCAGAAGTATTTGCATAAACAACTACGGTTCTGTCAGAATTCTGTTCACAAAAGCTTCTGAACTCTTCTGGTTCGCAGCCTATGTCGAGGGAACATTCGGCTTCCAGACTAGGCATCAGTATGGTTTTTTGTGGGCTAAGAATCTTTGCCGATTCACCCATGAATCTGACCCCGACGATAACAAGGGTTTCGGCTGAATGGCCGGCGCCAAATCTCGCCATTTCCAGAGAATCGCCGATAAAACCACCGGTTTCTTCAGCCAGCTTTTGAATTTCCGGGTCGGTGTAATAATGCGTTATCAGTACAGCATTCTTCTCTTTAAGCAACCGCCTGATCTCTGCAATCATAGCATCTTTTTCAGCCTTATCCGGTTTTTCAGGCTTTTGTTCAGGCATGTATCGAATCAACCGATTCTGAAAATCAGCACTGCTAAGCATCTTCGGCCCCCTCAGTTCAATATTCAAATTTAAGATATGATAACATAGTTTTTCGGGTTAATCTTTCTTTACAGAATTTATAAACCGGTTATTATTCTTAAAGCATAATCATCTACAAGAATCTGGGTTATCAGCGATGGAATATTTTTTCATTCAACAACCACCGCCTGAAAAGAAAGCGATTAAACATGTTCCGATGCGAACATTGCTTTGGGCTGCAATAAAAGGGCTGGTCAGATCTATTTTTGAAACCATCGAGCACATACTTATCTGGTTCGCTATTTATCCGACACTTGTCTTTGCCAGTCTGTATCTGGCCAAACTCTTTCTGGTGGGATCTCTTGAAAACGCCGGAATGCTGATCTGGCTGAACCTTATCATTAATGGTTCAGCGTTTTGCTACTTTCTGGTGAAGCTTAAAAACAGATATATTGAATCTTCTCACAAAAGATATCTCTATACCAGGGCCAGGCTGCTGATCTGGTCAGAAGTTCTGGCTTATTCGGCCATCAACACCTTCAGTTACCTCAGTCTTAATCTTGAATTGAATCGTAAACTTATCACCAGCAAAGAAATGATCTACAGTTTTGCCGCTTTTTATGGCATTTATGTTTTAGTTATGATGGCAATAAAGCTTTATTATCGTGGCAAAATGAAACATCACTTTTAATTATGGCCTGAAAAGGAAAAACGCCGACAAATCGTCGGCGTATACAACTGTTTGCTTTTCTTATTTTTCAGTCACTCATGCTCCATTTATATTTTAATTGAAATTGCAGGTTTTGCAATGCGAAAATTTCGAAAATTCAGAAAATGATAAAGAAAATCATGATTTCTGGTATTCTTTACCTGTAAAACATTTTGCCGGCCATATATTTAAAGGATGCCAGAGGTTGGATGGAAAAGCATAGCACAGCATTGTCGCTTAAAGAGCTTGGAATAAAACTTTTCCCTTTAGTATTGTGGCTGATACCGATCATAGCATTGAACCTCGGCTTTAGATTTCTTGCTGGCATAGATTTGTACTGGCAGGAAAAATCGCAAACAGAAATGGCCCTGCAAGAACTTGAAGCCCTTACAGGCAGTTCTAAATTTGAATATCAATTGGCAAGACATGCCGGCAGATTTGCCAGACAACTAGATTCTGCTTCCCGGTTCAAAGAAGCACGAACCCTCGAAAACTTTCTTTCGGCTCGGTGCAAGAGTATTTTCGCAAGGCCTTTTCCAGAATACCAACTTTACACCTTTCGTCAGAAACTTTCGCAGAAAAGTTCTGACCTGGTTTTCAGCTTCAACCGAAAAATTGTCAGCAATAAAGCCTTGTCGCTGACTTTTGACTACATGAGATCGCTCAATTTTGATGAGAAACTGGGCGAAACAATCGCCAAGTAGCGAGAAAAGCTGGTTCAGAAATTCTTTGGCATGGGAACCAAGGGTGATGTGCTGGCCCTTAGCCAAAGAGGCAAAACAACCTATGTTCTTCATCGCAATATACCTCATTGGTTTATCTGGGATTTTAAGAAAGTTAGCAACGATGAAATCTGGGGCTATTTCATTTTATCGAGGTTTTCTAATCAAAAGCGGGTTGCAGCCAAGCTGAACGCATTGCAGGAATGCAAAGAAAGAAATAGGGGTCTGGCCGGATTCATCCCTTTGACACCCGGTCAAAGTGGTAATATTCTCTTTGAGAGACTTTCACGGTCAAAACTTTTTAAAAACTGGCTGAAAAAAGAAGTCCCTCTTCTCACCGAAAACATTAGATTCTGGGTAAAGAATAATCCACCAGGCCCGGTTAAACTGGGAAGATACAGTTTATTTACTCATCTGGGTCGAAACAGAGCTTACTTAAGCGTTTTTCTGGCACCCACGCCTGTTTTGAAAAAAATCCCAATCTGGATCTGGCTGATTAACCTGCTTTTGCTTCCAACAATTATTCTTCTGATGCTTCGCGGCATTTTATTTAATCAGTGGGTAGAAATGCGCCTGACCTTCAGGTTCATTATGCTTTATATACTGGCAGCAACCATGCCCCTGAGCCTTTTGGCAATAGCCTCTACTGGTTATCTTGCACAATTCAATTATTCTAATCAGAACCAGATTGTATCAACCCTTAACTCTTGTTTTAATCAGTATGACGCACGCAAATCACAAATTCAGGACGCTTACAGAACAACTGCTCTGAAAATTTTCAATGATCGTGGTCTGTCGAAGTTGATTGCCAAGAAAGGGCTGAAGCATCAGGAAGTTCAGGATAGAATTCTCGACTATTTCAAGAAAAGACCTGACCCGTTACCATTACTGGGCATATATCTGCTCGACCTGGCCGGACAGGGCTGGCAGTATTACGAGAATATTTCTCCCGAAAGACTCGACCCCAACTTCGAGGTTTTTAAATCACCGATTCTAAATGCAATGCGCAACAATTTTGCGCAGAAGCACCCTGAGATTCCGCTGCCGGACTATAAGATCAGCGAAGAAGAAAAATTCGGTGCATTGGCCTATACCGCAGTATGCAATAACGACCTGAGTGAAGAAATCGAAAAACGCCGCACTTACCCAATTGCCCGACGTTTCGGATCATATACGGCAACGCAGATTCATGATTTTCTTGAAGTAAATGGCCGCAAATCCGTTCTGATTTACATCGTCTGGGACGACAGCCGCCTGGACAAAAGAACCCTTCAAGCCACCACCGATTATCTCGGGCTTAATTATTCGCGCTACATTTTCACTGCCTATAAAAACACCCCCCAGGGTCTTGAGCCCATGATCAAGTCAAGTCGTCACATAGGTTCAGATTTTATCAGGAACTCCATGAAAGTTGCCGAATCGGCTATCTCAAGGGGTGGCTCTGTGCAGAGAAAGTTTGCCAAATACTCAATTTTGGCCAAGCCATCGAGAAAATATTCGAACATAATACTGGTTGGGGGCGTAGACCGTTATTATCTTGAGATGGAAGAGTTTTCCCGCCGGGTATTTCTGTTTTTGATTATCTTCATTTCTTTTTTGATTCTTCTTCTCAGCGCATATTTTACCGCAAAGCTTTTGCTAAAACCCATAACCAATCTAAAATCAGCTTTGGACGAAGTCTCTAAGGGAAATCTAGGTCTGAATCTCATTTCTAAAAGAAAAGATGAGCTTGGTGAACTGACTCGTGATTTTTCAGTCATGATTCAGGGCATGAGAGAAAGAAAGCGTCTTTCTGCTCTTTTATCAGACCAGGCAATCGAAGCAATTTCAAGCGATAGTTCTGACCAATCTGCCCTGCTGAAACCTAAAGAATTCAATGGTATCGCCCTGGTATCTGACATAAGGTCTTTTACCACACTCTGCGAAAAGCATTCGCCGGAAGAAATCACCGACCTGCTTAACGAACATTTTGCCATCATGGCTGAAATTATCGCCAGAAACGGCGGTAGAATCTACAAATTCATCGGTGATGCGATAGAAGCAGTTTTTCCCATAAGTGAAGATAATCAGGCAGCTCTTGCCGCAGTTAAAGCTGCAGTGGAAATGCACGCAGCCAATGTTGAATTAAACAGAAAGCGGCGCCTTGCAAACAAATTCACTTATGATTGTGGGGTTGGCCTGGCGATGGGGCCTTTGTATTCAGGCGGCATTGGCGGACAAGAAAGCCGAATGGATTATGCGGTTATCGGAGAAGCTTTGACCACTGCTGCTGAGCTTGAAGCTTTAAGTAAAGGCTCAGACCAGCTGCCGATTGTAATCGACCAGAAAATTCGCGACAAAATTAGTGATCGATTTGCCTGCAAAGAAATTGAAAATGAAGTTTTACCAGGTTTCACCCTGCTTTCTGAAAACGAATCGGTTCGACAAATTTTTGCGAGTCACAAGATTACAAAAACTTCGCAAAGTCAGAATAAAGCAGAAGAAAATACAGATAAAACCGGTACATATTCTGGCGACTCTTTCACCACAAAATATGCAACACTGATGTTTCTGATTTTTCTTTCTTTTGCCCTGCTGATTGGTGCGGGAGTCTATTTCGGATTTCAATTCAGAAATAAAACTCTTATAAAAACCGAAGTTCAAAAAGCGACCACCACGATTTTCAGCCTTGCCGAGCAGCTTAAAAGTGAAGATGCGTCAAGAATCGCTTTTGAAATGAAGATGAAAAGGCTGATCAAAAGAATCGAAAGAAAACTTTCCTGGAAACCTAAATTAACAGAGCCCGGTCTTATAAAGAATTCGGTAGCAGCAGAAATAGAATCGATGAAGACGGCGGGCTTTCCATCTTCGAGGGCTATAGCGGTATACTTCAACCCTGAACATTTAAAATCAAGTGATCCTGACAAGCTTGCTGAAATAGCAATTAAACATCAGCTATCAGATGATCATGCCCGCTTATTAAAAATTATGGCCTGCCATCAGCACAACCGTTTTTTAGGACATAGCTGCGGCAATATGCGAAACAAATTCGAACCTCGCTTAAGAGATCTTTTTGGCAGGCAGATCAACGTTTCTATTCTTGCAACCGAAAGGTTTGCAACTGCGCAATCGGTATTGAACAATTATCGCGAAGAATACTTTTACTGGAACTACATCACGGTTTACAACCCCGATTTAACTGAAGTTTCTCTGGAAAATGGCACGCGCAAGCTTGCCGGTTGCAAAAAGAACGACTTTCGCATCGTTGGCATGTTGATGATATCGGTTCCGGTAGACATAACAAAGCATTCGCCGGCTTTTCTGGCAGCGGGCTACGATGAACCGGGCTATGGTTTAACAGGCTCTTGATTTTATCATTGTTAATAATTCTTTTCATCGCACATCAAACGGCTTCTGACATAATTATTCCGGTAAAAAGTCTGTCCTCAGGCATGAAAGAAATAGACAACCAGAACTTTACTTATCGAATCAATCTTGATCGCAAAGATGAACTGGGACAGCTTTGTGATTCTTATGATCAACTGGCAAGAGGCCTGGCCGAAAAAGAGATGATGGGCAAAATGCTGTCAAAAAATGCGCTTGAATCTGCGATTGAAGACAGTTCATCGAAAAAGGGAAAAAACATCGACATCGCCTTCATTTTCATAGGGATTCCGGGATTTGCATCCTGGCTTCAGACCGGCACTGTCGATGAACTCTTTGCCGATCTTCAGAAACAAACCGCTGAGATCAGCCGCATAATTATGGACCAGGGCGGAGACATTGACAAATTCATTGGTGACAAGATTCTCGGCATCTTTCAGATTTCTGATTCAATGCAGGAAACGCTGCAAAAGGTAGAAACCACAGCGAGAAAACTGTTGCAGGCAGAACAAAGCGGCTTACTGCCTTTTCCAATCGCCATTGGCATAACCTATGGCAGAGTCATAAGCGGGTTTCTCGGAGTCGGCGAAAAGCGCGATTACACAGTTATCGGCGATTCTGTTAATATTTCTGCGAGAATAGAAAAAGAAGCAGAAAAACTGCGATTCAGAAGATGCCTGCTATCTGAAAATTTTGTAGAAAAGCTCCCCGACCGATCTGCTTTTCGTCTGCACTCAGAAGTTGTCCTAAAGGGTAAAAGCGCTGGCCTGAAACTTTATGAATATCGCTGAACATTCTGTGAATTTAATGTTCCACAGGCCTTAATCAGGTTCAATGCGCCCTAAAATATGTTATGATTTGCTCAGATTGAATCTAAAGTTTTATTAACAGAGAAAAAAATATGAAAATGTCTGAATATCGTCTGCCAAAACTGGTTGAAAACAGCACGGAATTTGCTGCGATAAATGATTTTATTGCGGAAAATACGATTAAACTATGGAAAAACTCGAAAGAATCAGTGATATTTGTCCCGTTTTGCGAAAAATTTATTCGAGCCCTGCAGATGGAACATCGAAAAGGCCGAATAATAAGAGGTTTTGAATTAATTGAAAGAAATCTCGCATCAGAATCGAAAGGGCTGCAACTCGTCGATGAAAAAACAGGAACAAGCAGGGGACAAAGAGTTTCACGGCTTTTAATTATAAGTAATGATGGCGCCGAAAGATATTACCGAAAGGTCGAGGGGCTTATTGCCAACAATAAACCGCGCGTTTTACCATTGATGATAGATGCCGACTCAGACCACCTTGGCGAACTGTTCTTTGGAGAAGGCAAAACCGTTAAACTAATGCTTTTAGAACACAAAGAATCTGTATCTGCCGCACTTTTGGCAATTATCAAAGCTTTCAAAAACAAAACCGAAGAAAATGATTGAAGAGTCACAGAAAGGTATTTAAAGCTTCTATAAATGTTTTGAAAGGTGATTAAATTAAAATGTCGAGCCAAAGACCATGCCAGTTTCGTTTTAACCCGTCAATTCTGCTGCTGCTTCTGCTTTTAACGATATCACCTTTTGCCAAAGCATCTTTCAATGAAAACCTTGCTGAAAATCAGCTGCGAATTCACTACCATAATTCACATGACAATTTAGATGATCTTGGCATCTGGTTCTGGGGCGACGTTAAAATTCCTTCAACGAACTGGCCGAGTGGCGCAATGGATTTCCCGAACAAAGATCAGTTCGGGCTCTATATAGATATAGATCTAAACGATAATCCCCGTCAGATAAGTTTTCTGATCGTTGATAAAAAAACTGGTGAAAAGGAATCAGGTAACAAGGTATTCGAAATGAATAAACTGCACAACGAACTTTGGGTAAAATACGGCGACGACAGGGTATATGTAACTTCTGAATTCAAGCAGAAATGCGAGTTGGTTTCTGCATCGATAATTGAAGCAGATAAAATAGAACTGAGATTTTCAACCAGAGTCGAAATGAACAGCGAAATTTTTCGCAAAAATTTGCAGGCAACAGATTTTTCAGGCACAAAATTAAGCATTGAAAACCTGAAGATTGATTCAGATAAAGCCTTTTTCAACAGCAACTTTTCACCCGATCTCGTTCCACTCAGCATAACTTTCGCTGAAAAATCAGTTGAATGTCAGCCTCGATGGCAACTCATAGACGAATGGTATGCCTGCCCTGAAGAAGAACTGGGCTGCAAAATGCTTTCATCACAGCATGCCAGACTTAAGCTCTGGGCTCCAAAAGCAGAAAAAGTCGAGGTTCTGGTTTATGATCGTAATGATCAAACGAAAGTTTTAGGCCAAAAGCCGATGAGCAAAGGCGAGAAGGCAGTCTGGACCTGTGATGTCACCGCTGCTGATTTTTCTGAAATGACTGAACTGATCGGCAACTACTATCAGTATGAAGTAACCAATAAGGGTCGTGAACCAAAGCTGATCCTGGACCCTTATGCTGCTTCGATGGCACCGGTAACGATTTCACCAGACGGTATTTCATCGGGTTCAAGTAATGACATGATCGGCAAAGCTGCTTTTGTAAACCCTGAAATAATCGGCAAAGAGCCTACCGGCGTAAAAATCAAAGGATACCAAAAACGTGAAGACGCGATTATTTACGAAATCCACGTTCGCGACTTCACTTCAGATCCTTCGATAAAAGACGAGCTTAGCGCAAGATGGGGAACCTTTGCCGCGTTTAAAAGCCGCCTGTCATACATTCGTTCTCTTGGCGTCACCCATATTCAACTTCTTCCGGTCATGGCCTGGTATTTTGGCGATGAAACAAAAATGAACGAAAGAGAATTGTCTTATTCAGCCCGAAACAACCAGTATAACTGGGGTTATGACCCGCACAATTATTTTTCTCTCGACGGGGCTTATTCAGAAAACCCTGAAGATGCAAAAGCAAGAATTGCAGAGTTCAAAGAGCTTGTCGATGCGATTCACAAAGAAGGCATGGGGGTTATCCTCGATGTCGTATACACACATATGGCCCGGGCCGATTTTTTAGAAGACATAGTACCTGATTACTATTTTTTCAGAGACAACAAAGGCTCTCTTCTCGGCGATTTCGGCAACAACCTTGGCACCAACCGCATCATGGCAGAGAAGCTTATAATCGACTCGGTAAAGCACTGGTTCAAAACCTATAAAATTGATGGAATGCGCTGGGATATGATGGGCGATGCAACTCAGGCATCAGTGCAAAAAGCCTTCAATGCAGCCAAAGAGATTAACCCTGATGCGATTTTTATTGGCGAAGGCTGGCGCACCTTCAAAGGGCATCTTGAAGACAAAACCCTGGTTGGCTTGGGCGCTGACCAGGACTGGATGAGCACGACCGACGACGTCGGCGTTTTCTCAGACGAATTTCGCAACGAGTTAAAATCCGGCTTCGGCTGTGAAGGCGAACCCAGATTCCTTACCGGTGGCCCACGCAGCATTCAACAGATTTTCAAAAATATCAAAGCCCTTCCCGACAACACCCCGAACGATTCACCGGGCGATATGGTTCATTACATAGCAGCCCACGACAACCTGCCCCTATACGACGTCATCGCTCAATCGATAAAAAAAGATCCGGCCGTTGCCGAAAACGATCTTGAAATTCACCGAAGAATACGCCTGGGCAATGCAATTCTACTTACCTCTCAGGGCACGGCCTTTATTCATGCCGGCCAGGAATTCGGCCGAACCAAACAATGGAAAGCCCCCGAAAAGCCCGAACACAAGTTTCATGAAATGGTCGACTCTGCAGGCAAACCATTTAAACACCCCTATTTCATTCACGATTCATATGATTCAAGTGATGCAATAAACATGTTTGAATGGAAAAAAGCCACCGACGTTTCTGCTTACCCGACAAACGTAACCACTCGTGAGTTCACAGCCGGTCTCATCAGATTGCGACGTTCAACCGACGCCTTCAGCCTCGGTTCACAAGAACTGATCGAAAGCAATGTCACACTTATCGAATGCCCAGAAATCTCTGCTGAAGACCTGGTAATTGCCTATCGTTGCCAGGCTGGCGACGGCACTGTTTTTTATGTCTTCATCAATGCCGACGACAAAAAAAGAAAACTGACCCTGCAGCAAAACCTTTGCCAGGCTGAAGTCATAGTCGCAGGCGAAACTGCTGGCACCGACGCACTGGTAAAACCCGAAGGATTAAGTTTAGCGCCGGACTCAATAGACTTGGAACCGCTTACATGCGTGATTCTGCGCAGCAAACGATAAAAGGAACCTATACTCCAAGTACGCCTCGAATCACAACATTTATCACCGCAAGAAGAAAAGATGCGATCAACGCAACTGTTGGTGACGTCATTTCAAAATCATCCATGAATTTGTCTATGATTATCAGAACAACCGCAGTAATGATAAAAGTCAGCAAAAAGATCGTAACCAGCAAGCCGGCACCGGCAAGAATCGGCCCAATTACCGGAATGAAGGCGAGTATGGTAAGCACAACCCCTACGAGAGCAGCAACCGGAACTGCAATCAATCCGGAAAAAGCCATTAAAATACTGTAAGCCACCGCGATAAAAAATGAAGTTCTCTCATTTTTTACCAGAAAACCAGGCAAAATCTTTGCAATAATGAAAAATGCCAGAGTATTAACGGCAACGGTCGTCAAAGCAGTAACCATAGAAAATCCTCCTGATCTGTTTTTGATCATTATACAGCATTGTTAGAACAATTAAAAATCATCGCTTGAAGCAAAAGTTTTCTATCTTACCTTTTAATTAGTGGTAAAATTAATGAAAAAAGTAGAGGTGAATTTATGAAGAGAATACTTTTGTTACTTGCTCTGTTTCTGGCTTTTGCCCTGCCAACCATGGCCGGTTTCTGCACCAACTGCGGAGCTAATCTTCCTGATGATGCAAATTTCTGTTCAGAATGCGGTAAGAAGCAGGTAAAAGAACAGGTTGAATCAGCGGTAGAAAATACCGACAAGAGCAAACTCGAACAGATCAAAGAGAAATTTAGACAGAAAAAGGAAAAAGCACCTGAAATCGAAGTTTTCAGGGCTAAAACAGATATTTATCTCTACGAAAAACGTGGAGACGAAAAAGATGTTCTTAAAAAGAATCTGTTTTTCAAGCCCAGGCGCTATCGAATGAAAAGAAACTCCAGCTTCAAGATACTCGAAGTCGTGGGCCAGTCATATCTTCTTCAATCAATTCCAGACAAGGAAGGCAGAACTCTTCAAGGCTGGGTTACAGAAGAACAACTAGCTCTCAGAAGTAACTGGACTAAAAAAGACTGAAGCGGCCAGCTTAAGTCTGGCTTAAGTCAGAGTCAAAAAGTTAACCGCACAAAAAAATTGGTCATTGAGCCGGAAAATTCCGGTCGAAATGACCAATTTTTTTTCAGAAATTACTTATCTGAATAATTTACCTGAATGAAAATCACCTGGTCAGCCTTTTTACCGAATTTCAAAAGAACCGGATTGAAATCGTTGCCATAGTTGTATTTTCCGCCGGGCAATGAATAATCAAGATAAACATTAAGAACGAACATCTTGATATATTTGAAATTTCTATTCACATACTGGCGCAGAGCATTGATGTTTTCATCTTTCCAGGGGCTTGAAAGGTAGTTTCCGGCAACCAGGTCGAAAATTTCGCCTTTGTTTGACGGTTCTACAACGTGTTCATCCATACCCTTGTTCTTCTGATGGTATTCGTCTTCAAGATACTGTCTGACGGCTTTTGCCAGAATCAGATCGTGATCACGTTCTTTTTCTGCCAGAGTCGGGAAAACCTGAAGAAAGCTGTTTTCAGTCTGCTTGTAATAAGTCAGCAAATAGCGTCGGGAATTCTGAAAATGATTTGGTGCTGGAATTTCTTCGATTTTGATCTCGGTAAAAGCAGGCTCTTCAGACGAGATAGCCATTGCCGACGAAGCCGACAGCATCATAAAAAGACCAAAAACAACACAAACGAAACCAGAAAACTTTTTGTTAGTAAAATAGTTAGAGAACATAAAACGAACCTCTTATAGATCATACCGGACGGTTTGCTCTGACGAGTTGGCGCCGGTTTTTTGGCGGAGAAGAGAATAAAGCAACTTTCATGCCAACTTGTTAAATATCGGCTAAATCCACTCAAACCTGAGCTGATTAATTTTTAGTTCAAAACAATTTTTAAAAACTGCCAATTTTTTGAACAACTGTGTACAAATTTTCAACAGAGCCTGGTCTAATTCCCCCCTTTATTTTACTCTGGCCGTTGCCCGAAGATGTTTCTCGCCGCTTTGCTATTAGCCAGATAACGAACCGGGCGGGCACGAACTTCAACTTCAAGCGTCTACGTTTGCTAGATTTTTTTAAACTAAAACAACGCTTGCGCACACCGGCCGGTCTTTGCGACTTTTGTTTTGAGAAAATCGGTAAACTTCGACAGCATTGCGTTGATAAAACCTGCCAGCCCTGCTTATTTAA